>CAZELW010000132.1:0-4770 GCA_964513135.1 uncultured Dehalococcoidales bacterium | reverse complement strand
GGGAGCCTGGATTTTCAACTTCTTAACTTTTTAAAAGTTGCACACGGGGTTATTAATATCTGATATATAAACTGATTAACTCTGGTATCAGACAGAAAGCAGGAGGAACTACATGAAATTCTTGAGGATCGCCGTCATTTCGTTATTCGCATTGGTTTTTCTTGGCTCATCCGCTTGCAGCTATGCAGGCAATCAGGTCATGGCTGAACAGCAGGTAGCTATAGAGAGGGGAGATTTGACCGTTAAGGTAAACGGGACCGGTAAAACCGCCTATGCCAGTGACGTCAGGCTGTCATTCGGCACAGCCGGTAAGGTTGAAAAATTGACCGTAAAAAAAGGTGATGCCGTTGCTAAAGGTGCGATATTGGCTGAACTCGATACCGATGGGCTGAAACTGGCCTTTGCAGAAGCGCGGACAACCGAAGCCCAGGCTGAGCGAGGCTTAACACAGGCAAAACTGGCTCTGATACAGGCTGAGGTTGGGGAAGCCAGGGCTACCCAGGACCTTTACTCAGCCCAGTTTGCCCTGGACCAGATCAAGGCCGTCAGTGATATCAAGGATAAGATCATGCAGATTGAGTGGGAGATTAAGGTCATGGAAGTCAACCGCTCCCAGGCTCAGGCTACCGGTAATAGCAGTTCGGTAAAGACTCTTAATGAGTCCATCCGGCAGAAGAACCTGGAGCTGGCCGAACAGAACCAGAAGCTTCAGGACTTGCTGGCTAAAGATGAATATGCCGGAGTAGCTCCTTATGAGGTGAAGTCCTTTACTATCGGGGGACAGCGCTACGACCGGCTGGTAGTGGATGATGTCCGTATGAAGCAGCAGCAGGTATTGCTGGCAGAGAAAGCCATCGAACAGGCTAAAGCCGATATCGAACAGGCCCGGCTGGGAGTAGTCCAGGCGGAGCTGGCGCTGGAGCAGGCCCGGAAACAGGTCGAGTATATTCAGGAACAGTTGCGGGAAGCTTCTATTATAGCTCCTTTCGATGGGATAGTAGCCGACCTGACAATCAAAGAAAACGAATATATCAGTGCCTCCAGCCTGGAAGCCGGCGCACCGGTCTACATGGTAGACCCCGGCAGCCTGGAAATTGAAACCGAGATAGATGAGATCGATGTAGCAGGAATCAAGCTGGATCAAAAGGCAATTATTACCCTGGACGCCCTTCCTGACCGGCACTTCGAAGGGACTGTTACAGCCATTTCGGTGATGCCCGTGGTCAAACCCCAGAACTCCGGCGTGGTGGTCTACTCGGTAAAAGTCGGGTTTACCGGCGCCCCGCCTGCGGAAGTCAAACCGGGTATGAGCGCCACTGTAGATATCATCTCAATGGAGAAAAAAGATGTGATACTGGTCCCCAACAAATCTATTAAACGTAACAGCCAGGGACGGAATGTGGTAAACGTCATTATAAATGAAAAAGTCGAAGAAAGGCTGGTGACCCTGGGAATCAGCGACGGGACCGTAACCGAGGTTATCAGCGGCCTTGAGGAAGGCGAACTGGTAAGCCGGTCGGTCAAAGAGACCAATGCCAGGTTGAGCGGGGTATAACCCGCAGAAAAAGAAAATATATCCGGAGAAGGACACGGAGATGTTTAGGATCTTACCCAAAAGGTTTTCTATCAAGGAAAGAGAGGGCAGCCCGGCTGATGATTACCTGATTAAGCTGAAAGACGTGGTGAAAGCCTATAAGACTGAGGCAGGTGACTTTCTGGCTCTGAAAAATATCAATCTCTCCATCGGCAGAGGTGAGTTCGTGGGAGTGATCGGGAAATCAGGCAGCGGCAAGTCCACGCTGCTCAATATGATCACCGGCATAGACCGGCCTACCAGAGGTGATGTCCTGGTAGCCAATACTTCTATCCATACTTTGAGCGAAGGGCGGATGGCGCAGTGGCGCGGTCATAATCTGGGCATCGTTTTTCAGTTCTTCCAGCTTCTCCCGATTTTAACGGTGATAGAAAACGTGATGCTGCCGATGGACTTCTGCAATCTTTACAGCCAGCGCGAGAGGAAGGAGCGGGCGCTTCAGTTGCTGGATATGGTAGGCGTAGCCGGGCAAGCCGGGAAACTGCCTTCCCAGCTCTCCGGCGGCGAACAGCAAAGGGTGGCTATCGCCCGGGCTTTAGCCAATGACCCGCCGATCATTATGGCGGATGAGCCGACCGGCAACCTGGACTCCCGGACCTCGGCCATTGTCTTCGCGCTTTTTGAGAAACTGGTAGCCGGTGGGAAAACTATTGTCATGGTCACCCATGACAGAGACCTGGCTAAAAAAGTTACCCGGACGATAATTATTGCGGATGGAGAGATAATAGAGGAGAACCGAGATGTTAACTCCACGCTGGCGTAAAGTTATTCGCGACCTATGGGGCAACAAGACCAAGACGGTCCTGGTGGTACTGGCGATTGCCGTCGGCCTCTTTGCCTTCGGCAGCGTCTTTATCACCCAGGAAATAATGGTTACCGGAATGAACAGTGAATACCGGGCAGTCAATTCATCCGGGATTATCTTCCACACTCAGCCTTTTGATGATAACCTGCTTCGCTGGGTACGCCAGCAGCCGGAGGTAGCGGATGCCCAGGGAATGGCGTCTTATGTGGTCAAGATGTTCGGCGGCAACAAGACCTATAATCTTACCCTGCTCGCCTATGAAGACAATAATAATATAACTATCAACCGGATTACGCCTGAGCAGGGTGCCTGGCCGCCGGCCAGAAAAGAGATCGTTTTCGAGCGGTCTTCTCTACCGCTTGCAATGGCGGAAATCGGAGATACTGTAACTCTGGAGCTTTCTAACGGAAGAAACTACGAGCTGAATATTTCCGGGACAGTCCATGACCTGAATGCTTATCCCGGCACCATGGTCCCTCTGCCGACAGCCTTCGTTTCGCGGCAGACACTGGAATGGCTGGGGTTTTCCGGCCAGTGCAACCAGATCCATATTACCGCCGTGGACAGCACCGGTATTCCTGCTCTGGAAAAAACAGCCTCCGCACTGAAAGAAAGGCTTCAGGAAAAAGGATTCCCGATCTATTCCACGCAGGTCAGGGACCCGCGGGAGCACTGGGCCAGGACAACCACCGAGAGCTTCAGCCTGATATTATTCAGCCTGGGTATCTTTACCCTCATCCTGAGCGCCTTCCTGGTGGTGAACACCATCACTGCCCTGGTAACCCAGCAAAAGCGGCAGATCGGCATCATGAAAGCAGTCGGCGGGATGCGCAAACAAATAATCAGCCTTTATCTGGTGCTGGTGTCCTTTTATGGGCTGCTCGCTTTATTGATCGCCTTGCCCATCAGTCTCGGCCTGGGCTACATTTTTGTCAATATGGTCGCCAACTTGTTAAACCTGGATATCGTTAATTTTCACCTTCCGGTAAAAGTCCTGCTGCTGGAAATCGGAGCGGCGGTCCTGGTCCCGGCTGTCGCCGCGGCATTGCCTATCCTTGGAGGAGTGAAAATCACGGTACGGGAAGCCCTCAGTGATTACGGAATCGCCGGTAAGTCCCGGGCCGGCCTTTTCGACCGGGTCCTGTATAAAGTGCGCCTGTTCTCCCGGCCGATGCTGCTCTCCCTGCGAAATACCTTCCGGAGAAAGTCGCGGCTGGCCCTGACCCTGGGCACGCTCACTCTCGCCGGGGTATTGTTCATCGGGGTATTGAACGTCCGGTCGTCCCTGGATGCGGAGTTCAGTAATATGTTCGACAAATACTGGGATTGGGAAATTGCCCTGGGACTGGAGGGCAACTACCCTGTCCGGGGGACGGAAGCCCGGGTTCTGAATATTCCGGGAGTGACCGGTGTGGAGAGTCAGACCGTGGCCAGCGCCCAGCGTATCAAGGATGATGGGAGCCGCAGCGCCACCTTTACCATTTACGGTGTGCCGCCGGATTCAGACTATGTTAAACCGGATGTAACTGGCGGCAGATGGCTCCAGAAAGGAGACCGGAACGTTCTGGTGGTAACCAGCGCCTTGATGGAAGATATGCCTGACGCACGTATAGGTGATGATATTGTATTGAGGCTGAACGGCGAAGAACGCGCCTGGCGTATAGTGGGTTCTATTCCGCAGAAGTGGGAAAAAGCGGCCTACACTGACTTCAGTTATCTGTCCCGGGCACAGGGGACCTCCGGCCTGACCTCTTCCCTGTATCTTCGCACCGAGCAAAAAGACGGGGATTCCCAGGCGGCCATGGCGGAAACCGTGGAACAGCACTTGAAAAAAACCGGCATCAAGGTCGGTAGTTCCATAACTCAGGAGACCATTGTTTCATCAAACGCCGGACAGGTGGATTTCCTGATCTATTTTCTTCTGGTAATGGCTTTTATGTCCGCGGCCATCGGAGCTCTGGGTTTGATGGGCATGATGAGCCTGAACGTAATGGAGCGGACTCGGGAAATAGGGGTTATGAGGTCTATCGGCGCTACTACACGGACAGTGGGAAGCATCGTCGTCGTGGAGGGGCTGATCATCGGCCTGGTTAGCTGGCTGATAGCTATACCGGTCAGCCTGCCTGTGAGTCTGATATTCAACTCGATGTTGGGGGCCACGATGTTCGGGGGTCCCATAAGCCTGGTGTTTTCACCGGTCGGCCTGGTGGTCTGGCTGGCTATAGTTATCGGCATTTCTTTTATCGCCAGTCTGCTGCCCGCCTATCGGGCAATGCGCATGAGCGTAAGGGAAACCCTGGCCTACGAATAGAAAATCCCGGGGCGCCTCCATACCCACCGTCATCCTGGAGGTGCCCCGACTTTTCCTCGC
>CAZELW010000131.1:0-4809 GCA_964513135.1 uncultured Dehalococcoidales bacterium | reverse complement strand
ACACCCACACCCTACCCTACACTCTTTCCCTACACGACGCTCTTCCGATCTTTGTCAGACCGAAAGGCATTATGGGGAAATAAATGACGATGAATAATATAAAACAAATACCAAAGATAAATGCACAATCCTGGATATTTCCTGTGATATTCCTCCTGGTCCTGGCCGGGCTGGCAGTTTTACCCACATTCGGCTCCGTATACCTGGTGATCCTGATGATTACTATCCTGACCTATGTCATTCTAACGGTTGCCTGGGTGCTCTTCTCGGCGCCAACCGGCTATGTATCTCTGGCACCGGCGGCCTTTTTCGGCATCGGCATGTATACCGCCGCCATCCTGGGTATGAAGATGCCCTTCTCCATCATTATTGTCATCTCCGCTGCAATTACCTTTGTATTCGCCCTTCTGGTCGGTGTAGTCACTCTGCGGCTGCGCGGAATTTATTTTACCATTTTCACTTTCGGCCTGGTCTTTCTGATCAAACAACTGGTACAGTGGTATGAGGTCGAATTCACCGGTACCCGCGGCCGATTTGTGCCACTGGTAGACAATGACACTGTTTATTTTCACATACTGGCTATCACCGCGATCCTGATAATCACGTTCTTTCTTCTCCGGCGCTCCAGCTACGGACTGGCCCTGAAAAGCATAGGTCAGGACGAGGAGGCCGCGGGCCATTCCGGCGTGAACACTACTTATTTGAAGGTGATTGTCTTCGCTGTCAGTGCGCTTTTTATGGGAGCGGTGGGAGCTGCCTTTGCCACCAAGCTCTCCTATATCGATACTTCTATTGCCTTCGATATTAATAACTCGTTCTTTCCTGTCCTGATGGCGATCTTCGGCGGTATGTACACCTTCCTGGGACCTATTATCGGCGCCGGCATCTTCGCCTATCTCCAGGAAACTCTCATTACCCGATTTCCTTATTTTTATATGCTGATATTCGGCATTATCATGGTGGCTGTCATCACCTTCCTTCCCAACGGACTCATGGGACTTGTACAAAGATGGCGGAAAGGGGGCGTTTTGAAAAATGCGACTACTTGAGGGAATCAAAGTATGTAAAAATTTCGGCGGCCTGGCCGCCGTCTCCAACGTAGATTTCTATGTTGACCAGGGAGAGATCCTGGGCTTGATCGGTCCCAACGGCGCCGGCAAGACGACCCTTTTCAACCTGATTTCAGGCGCCCTCGCCTCCCGGTCGGGAACTATCAACTACAAGAAGAAATGCATCTCCAATCTCAAACCGCACCAGATTTGCCGCGGTGGGGTGGCCCGCACTTTCCAATCTGTCAAAATATTCGGTGATTTGACTGTAGAGGAGCATGTTCTGCTGGCCTACCGGTTCGGCAGCGCCGGACGGAGTACTCCGGAGGAAGCCAGGGAGGCCCTGAAACTGGTAGGATTGAGCGGGTACGAGAAAGTGATGGCCAAAGAGCTTCCCCTGGACAAGCAGAAGCGGCTGGAGGTGGCCAGAGCCCTGGCGACCAAGCCGGAAATCCTGATGCTTGATGAGCTGATGGCCGGACTAAATCCCGCAGAGGTGGCGGAAGCCATGGAAGATGTGAAGGAGATCCGCGATAGGGGCATCACAATTATTATGATCGAGCACGTTATGAAGGCCATCATGGGTATTTGTGACCGTATTATTGTCCTCCATCACGGGGAAAAGATCGCCGAGGGGACGCCCCAGGAGATCGCTAACAGCAAGACCGTGATAGAAGTTTATCTAGGGGGATAGACCATGCTGGAAATCAATAATATCGATGTTTTTTACAGCCGGATACAGGTTCTCTGGAACGTGACTATGACCATCAAAGAAGCTGAGATCGTAGCCCTGATAGGCGGCAACGGGGCCGGCAAGACCACCTTGCTAAATGCTGTTTCCGGGATTGTTCGTCCCACATCCGGCAGTATCATCTTCCTGGGACAGAATATCACCCAGGCGCCACCTCACCGGATTGTGGACATGGGTATCTCGCATATCCCCGAGGAGGGGAAGCCTTTCCTGGATATGACCGTACGGGAGAACCTGGAGTTGGGCGCTTACAGCACCCGGGCCTGGAAGCAAAAAGACAATACTCTTAAGGAAGTATTTCAGCTATTCCCACGGCTGAAAGAAAGGGAAAACCAGCTCGCCAGGACACTCAGCGGAGGTGAAAAGCAGATGCTGGCCATGGGGAGGGGACTGATGTCTCTGCCCCGACTGTGCATGTTTGACGAGCCTTCTTATGGCCTGGCTCCTATTGTCGTCATGGAAGCCTTTCGGATTATTAAACAATTGCGGGAAAGGGGCATCACCATTCTGCTGATTGAGCAGAATGTCAAACATACTCTTGAGATAGCCGACCGGGCATATATACTGGAAAATGGAAGGGTAACCATGGAAGGTCCAGGTCGGGAACTGATGCAAAGCGACCATGTAAGACAAGCTTATTTAGGAAGATAAAAGGAGGAACTTAAAATGCCGGAAATGACCCCTGACCAAAAACAGGAAGCTCTATTTCAGTCGTGGTTGTCTCCTCAAGGCATCGACTTTGTCAGCCCTGAAGCTGAGAAAGAGTATAAAGCCAGAGTGACCAGGCTGAAGGACGCTATACAGCTTAAGAAGAAGCCGGACCGCGTGCCGGTGGTCCCTATGACAGGCTTTTTCCCGGCTTTTAACGCCGGGATGACCCCCTACGACGTAATGTATGATTACGACAAGCTATTTGCTGCCTGGAAAAAATACGTCATGGACTTCCAGCCGGATGCTCACGGCGGGGCAGCAACGGCGGTCCCGGGGAAGATGTATGAAATCCTGGACTACAAGCTGTATGCCTGGCCCGGTCACGGGGTACCTAATACGTCCTCTTATCAGGCACTGGAAGGCGAATACATGAAGGCGGATGAATACGATGCCCTGATCCGGGACCCATCGGATTATTTCAAGACCACATTTCTGCCGCGTATTTTCGGCGCCCTGCAATCTTTTAAAGCGCTGGCCCCTTACACCAACATGACAGAGATGTACGGGGGCTTTACCGGCTTCTCCATGCTGCCCTACGGGCTGCCGGATGTTCAAGCGGCTCATAAAGCCCTGCTGGAAGCAGGCAGCGAAGCATTGAAGTGGGCTGGATTCGTTATCCGTTTCGATAAGGAGGCGTCTGCTGCCGGGTTCCCGGACTTTTTCGGCGGAGGCTGCAAGGTGCCTTTCGATACCATTGGCGATACCCTGAGGGGCACCAGAGGAATATTGCTGGATATCTACCGGCAGCCGGCCAAACTTCACAAAGCCCTGGAGGTGATGACGCCGATAATGGTCCATATGGGAGCCTCGGCTGCCAAAATGAACGGCAATCCTATCGTGTTTATCCCACTTCACAAAGGCGCGGACGGTTTTCTTTCCGGGGAACAGTTCAGAAAGTTCTACTGGCCATATTTTAAAGAGATGCTTCTGGGACTGATCAATGAAGGCTGCGTGCCCTTCCCGTGGGCGGAGGGAGGCTATAACTCACGCCTGGAAGATATCAAGGGCTTACCCCCGGGCAAGGTCATCTGGGGATTTGACAACACCGATATGGCACAGGCTAAGAAAATACTCGGAAACGAGGCCTGTATTACCGGCAATATTCACAGTTCTCTGCTGGAAATAGGCACTCCTGAGGATGTTAAGCAGCAGGTCAAAGACCTGATCAAGATTGCCGGAGAAGGCGGCGGCTATATCATGATGAACGGCGCCACTATTGAGAATGTTAATCCGGCCAACGTAAAGGCCATGATTGATGCTACCAAAGAGTACGGGGTATATTAGGGTAGAGAATATAGATTAAAGAAACAAGACGGAGAGAATGAGTCCGGACCCGGATTCTCTCTCCGTCTTTAATTTTAATTCTTAAATCCTGATCCTATAGCATCACCGTGCCGCCGTCCACGAAGATCGTCTGGCCGGAGATGAAATCCGAGCCTGACGAGGCCAGGAAGACTGCCGTCTCCATCAGATCGGAAACCTGTTCTCTTCTCTGAATGGCCTGTTCGCTAGTGGCCAGTTTGAAGGTAGATTCGCTGTCTCTCTGCGTCAGGCTGGCTTCAGAAGCAGTGTACCCGGGGGCGATGGCGTTGACATTGATGCCGGACCCTCCCAGGGCGCGGGCCAGGGCCTGAGTCAGGGTATATACCGCTCCTTTGCTGCAAGCATAGGGCAAGAAGACCTGGGCGGCCGGTACCCGGGCCACATTCGAGGCGATATTGATAATCTTGCCGCTCTTCTGTTGTACCATCAGCGGCACAACTGCTTTACAGCACAGCCAGGAACCCTTGACGTTCACCGAAAAAATCCGATCCCAGTCTTCCGGCTTCCACTGGTCCCAGGGGGTGATATTGAGACCGTACCAGATAGCGGCGTTATTGACCAGGATATCGGCTTTACCGTATAGCTGGACCACTTTTTCCGCCATGGCCTGTGTGGCTTTCTCATCGGATACATCAGTCAAAATTGCAGCAGCTTCTCCGCCTTTGGCTTTAATTTCTTTGACGGTTTCTTCTGCTCTCTCCAGACTGATATCAGGGATAAATATCTTGGCCCCTTCCTCCGCAAACCGCAAAGCGAAAGCCTTACCGATGCCGCGACCAGCTCCAGTAATGATGGCAACCTTGTCTTTTAATACCGGCGACATGTCTCCCTCCTTAATTACTTTTCACTTTGGGCAAATCCCTGTTAGATTACCAGTATAATATAATCATTGCCGAATTTTATGCAAATCCGGCAACATGCCGATGTTTTGGTATTCTATTTTCTTTCTTGACGGGGCCGAGGCGATAAAAACAA
>CAZELW010000130.1:0-4829 GCA_964513135.1 uncultured Dehalococcoidales bacterium | reverse complement strand
ACCATTATATAACCGGCCTGGGCTATACTGGAATAACCGAGCATCCTCTTGATGTTGCTTTGCTGGATAGCGATGATATTTCCGATTGTCATGGTGATGGCGCTTAATACCGCAAATATAAGGCCCCAGTCAAGGCTTAAAATCTCGGGAAGATTGAAGGCGGAATAGAAAATGCGAAGGATAATGGCGAATCCGGCGGCTTTGCTACCGACAGAGAGATAAGCTGTGACGGGTGTGGGAGCACCTTCATAAACATCCGGCACCCACATATGGAATGGCACCATGGCGATCTTGAAGCCCAGCCCGGCCAGCATCAGAATGATGCCCAGGAAAAGGGCTGGATTGAGAAGGACGCTGGTTGCAGACATAGCCTGGCCTGACAGGAAAGTATCCTGTACCGCCCGGGCAATCTCATCCAGCCGGGTGGTCCCGGTAAATCCGAAAACCAGCGCCATGCCGAAGAGCAGCACCGCTGAAGCTATCGCGCTCAGCAGCAGGTACTTCAGGGACGCTTCGGCCGATCTGGAATCTTTCATAAATCCCACCAGGGCATAAAGGGAAAGGTTTACCAGTTCCAGTGAAACGAACAGGGAAATCAGTTCAGTGGCGGAGGCCATCAGCATCATTCCCAGTGTGGAAAGCAGGATCAGGGCGTAATACTCACCCTGGAAGCTTCGAAAGTTCTGGATATAGTCCGCTGATGACAGGATGACCAGCGCGGCGATCCCGAGGAAGAGCAGTTTAAAAAATACGGCATAGTCGTCCACTGCCAGCATGTTGTTAAAGAGAGCCTGAGGTGCCCCGCCCCATAACCCTACCGCAAAGACGGCCGAGGTGATCAGGCCGATGATGCTGACGGCGGCCAGCCAGCTTTTGCGCTCGGTAAAAAGGTCGAGCAGTATCACCAGCACGGCAAAGCCAACCAGGCTAATCTCAGGTGTTAATAATGCCAGATTCAATAACAAGCTCCTTACAGCTATAATTCAAAGTAAAAATCCCAAATAAGCGTGAATTTAAAAATCGATAACCGGCAACCAGGCCAAGTAAAAATGTTTTGATTGTATAATTTCAGCCTTTTGAAATTTTATTATTTCGGAATTCGGATTTCGGTCATCATGGTGTTAATACTCCGGTTAAAGGGGCTATCCCGATGTTTATTACGTCCGTCAACACGGCCGGATAAATACCAATCAGGAAAATCAGGCCCACAAAGACAAACATGTAGACCATCTCCATCTTATCGGCGTCTATAACAGCGTTGAATTTATCCTGGGCCGGACCGAAAAAGACCCTCTGGAGCATCCACAGAATATACCCGGCGGCCAGCACTACGCCGATTAAGCTAAAAAGGGTATAGACCTGGATGCCGGGCACAACGGTAGAGGCAAAACTGCCGGCAAAGACCAGGAACTCGGCGGCGAACCCGCTAGTCAGAGGCAGACCCAGGGAAGCCAGACCGGCAATGGAAAAGATCACCGCGATCAGCGGAGTCTGTTTGGCCAGCCCACCCAGTTGGCGCAGGTCTCGTTCTTCGGCATTATGCATCACCAGTCCTGCCATAGCGAAAAGAAGGCCGGTGATAATTCCGTGGCTAAACATCTGGAGGCTGGCCCCAACCAGGCTGACCTGGCTGAAGGCAAAAATGCCCAGCAGAACATAACCCATATGACTCACGCTGCTGTAAGCAATCAACCGCTTTAAATCTGTCTGCCGGAGGGTGACCGCCGCGCCGTATAAAATACCGATCACTGCCAGGATGATAAAAAGCGGAGCAAAGGTCCGGGCCTGGTCAGGAAAAATACTGACGCAGATGCGGATAATTCCATACCCGCCCATCTTGAGCAGGGCTCCGGCCAGCACCACACTTACACCGGTTGGGGCATCGGTATGGGCGTCCGGCAGCCAGGTGTGCAGCGGAAAGACCGGCAGTTTAATGGCGAAGCCGATTATTAAAAGGAAGAAAACGGCTGCTAACGGAATAGCTGTCGCAAGAGAGCCTATTTCAGAGGCAATTTCGATCATGTTCAGGCTTCCGGTCATAAAATATAGCGACAGTATTCCGGCCAGCATGAAAGCGCTGCCGAACAGCGTGTATATCACATACTTGATGGCGGAATAACTCCGCCGTCCCGTACCCCAGATGGAGATCAGGAAGTACATCGGGACAATTTCAATCTCCCAGAAAAGGAAGAACAGCAGCAGGTCGAGCGAAGCAAACACCCCCAGGATGCTGGTCTCCAGGAGCAGAAGCCAGGCAAAATACTCTTTGACCCTGAGGTGGACCTTCCAGGATATAAGCACTACCAGGAATCCGAGAATTGCCGTAAGGAGAACCAGTGGCAGGCTGATGCCGTCTACACCCAGATGATAGAAGGCGTTGATGGCTGGAATCCACGAGATGCTCTCTTCGAATTGCATAGCACCGGCAAGACCCGGTGATCGATCAAAGATGGCGAACAGGTAGACTGCCAATGCCAGGGGGACAAAGGTAAAAATGGCTGCCAGGCGCTTGATCATCCGCTCGGACAGACCGGGGGCGAGAGCTATAAGGATAGCGCCGATTACAGGAATAAATATTATCGCACTGAGATAACCCAAGATTTACTCCCTATAATATTACAAACATTACTTTCCAAAAAGAAACAGGCAAATAATAATGGCCACTATGCCCATTCCGATGGTCAGGGCATAGAGTTGAAGCTGCCCGGTTTGCGCCAGCCGGGCGGCTTTGCCGCTCCCAATGGTTATATCCGCTGTCCCGTTGGCAGTCCCGTCAACAATCCGGGTATCGAACCACTGTAATTTCTTGAATAGACCGCCCAGCAGGACGATACTGACGATTACTTTTTCGTAGAGCTCATCCATCCAGTACTTTCTGTAGAAGACTGTATAGACTGGCCTGAACATCGCTCCAACTTTCTCAGCGGAAATCCAACGTGCGCTATACATGGCGTAAGCCAGCAAGATACCCAACGCTGCCACAATTAAGGATATCCAGGGCAGCGGATGAGTGAAGATGCCGAAGAAACCGGAGAAAAAGCCCTGAATGCCGTGGCCTTCGCCCAGGAATTCACTGAAATGTCCAGTGACATTCCAGAAGCCGGAGACGACTGCCAGAACGCCCAGGATGAGCATGGGGACCACCATCACCGCGGGTGATTCATGCGGCTTCCCGTGTCCTGTCCCATGGCTGTTTTCAGCATGCGCCGGAGCCCGTGACTCCCCGCCGAAAGTCAGGAAGACCACCCGGAACATGTAGAAGGCGGTCATAAACACCGTGATAATAGCCAGAGCAAAAAGCACCGGCTGGTTTTCCAGGGCTGCTGCCAGGACTTCATCCTTGCTCCAGAATCCGGCCAGCGGCCAAATGCCGGCCAGGCTCAAAGAGCCGATGACGAAAAGGGTGAATGTCCAGGGCATGGCCTTACGGAGCCCGCCCATTTCCCTCATATCGAAGGTGCCGGTAGCATGGTTGACGCTGCCGGAACCCAGGAACAGCAGGGCTTTGAAAAAAGCATGGTTAAACAGGTGAAATATACCGATGGCGATTCCGCCGGTCGCCAGACCCAGCATCATATAACCAAGCTGGCTGATCGTGGAATAAGCCAGGACCCTTTTAATATCTACGGCAACCAGTCCCATAGTGGCAGCAAAGATGGCCGTAAAACCTCCGATAACGGCGACGGTACTCATGGCCGCTCCGGAATGCTCAAACAGGGGCAGCATGCGGGCCACCAGAAAGACGCCGGCAGCCACCATGGTCGCGGCATGTATCAGGGCGCTGACGGGGGTGGGGCCTTCCATGGCGTCCGGCAGCCAGGTATGCAGGGGGAACTGGTCGGACTTACCGGCGGCTCCGCCGAAAATGCCGATGGAAGCGCAGCTCATGTCCGCTCCGGCCAGGGTCCCGGCGATCGCCATTTCCCGGAGCTGGACGATATCAAAGGTGCCCGTATTGGCATAAAGTATCAGGATAGCGGCCAGAAAGCCAAAATCGCCGATACGGGTCACAATAAAAGCCTTCTTGGCGGCGTTAGCGGCGGAAGGCCGCTGGAACCAAAAACCGATTAATAAATAGGAACAAAGGCCGACCATTTCCCAGAAGACGAACATCAGCAGCAGGCTGTCGGCCAGTACCAGGCCCAGCATGGAGGCAGTAAAGAGCGACATCCAGGCATAATAGCGGTGGTAACCCGGATCGCCGTGCATGTATCCCTGAGAGTAAATCTGGACCATCAGGCTGACGGATGTGACAACAACCAGCATTATGGCGGTCAGAGAGTCCATCAGGACTCCTACCTGGAATGAGAACCCGTCAATAGACAGCCAGTTGATGGATGGTACCGCCAGAGTATGCCCCGGCTGCCCCATGACTGCCAGGAGCGCCCAGACAGACAAAGCCAGCGAGCCGGCGATGGCTGTGATCGTGATATATCCGGCGACCCGGCTTTCCGGCCTGACGAAAGGCCGGATGAAAACCGAGATGACGGCAAATGATATTAACGGCAGAAAAAATATCAGCCAGACAAGTTGCGGCATCAAAGTGTCTTCAGTATCTCCTCTATCAGATGTTTCTTGTCTCTTGGAACCTGTATCCGGTAGGTCACCAGTTCACGTCCCGGCGCCTCTCCGGTCACCGGTATAATCTGGGTCGGAATGCCTTCGCCCTCGAAGAATTCCTTCCACATTTCCGCCAGCATTAAATTGGGAGTTTTCCTGATCTCAATCCACATAATTTATAAATTTAAAATACAAAATACAAAATTCAAAATAATCACTAAATTAAAAATTCGAAAAATAAAAACTAAGTCTGAGTTTTTTCCAATATC
>CAZELW010000129.1:0-4888 GCA_964513135.1 uncultured Dehalococcoidales bacterium | reverse complement strand
GTAGAACCGAAGTGGTCAATAAGGACCCCAAGAAGAGGAGCCAGTATGCCGCTGCCGTGCTGGGAGGCGAAATAGTAAATCCCGAACATGGTCGACTGCCTTTTTGCGCTGGCCCGGCTCATAATATAAGACTCGGTAGTCGGCATGCGGATTGAGCTAAGGGCTCCCCAGGCCAGCAGGACGATAATGAATCCGGCCCCATAAGGCGCTACTGTCAGCAGGAATATCACCGGGCCGGCTGCCAGACAGGAAATCAATAGTGCCGGGATGTGGCCGATTTTGTCCGAAAGGTAGCCGCCAAGGGGACTGGCCCAGATTCCGGTGGAATTCAAGATGCCGACGTAGACTGCTGCCGCTGCGGCTGTGATCCCGAAACGGTCTACCACAAAAAGGGCCGTAAAACTGGATGCCGAACTGCTTAATGAGCTGATCAAGGCGGTCAAGATGAGAAACAGCACCAACTGCCGCATCCAACCGGCCGGCCGGGGAGGTTCTTCCGTTTTTATCTCCGCTGCTGCTGCGGCTGTGTTCTTTATTACAACCCGGCTTATGAACCAGTAGAAAGCGATGCCGAAAATGATAGTTGGAATAGCGAGAACGAGAAATGCCTCATGCCATCCCCAGGCCGCAGCAATTCCAGCGCCGATCAGTGGCGCCAGGAAAAAGGCTCCAGTCCCTCCAATAAGATGAAATCCGAAGGCTTTGCCGCGGATTTGGGGTGGAACAGAAGCTGCCAGAAGCGGCGGTGCGGCCGGATGATAACCGCCTCCGGCGATTCCCATCAAGACCAGAAACAGCAGCATCAGTATATAGCTGTTGGTGAGCCCGATTAGTAAACCCGCCAGTCCGATGCCGCAGATACTGATGGTAATCATCGTACGAGGGCCAATACGGTCGGTCAGAAACCCGGCTGGAAGCTGGGAAATGCCGTAAGAAAGGGTGAAAGCGGATGTAACCAGCCCTGCCTCGGTATAACTCAGGGCGAATTCCTCTTTAATAAATGGCAGCAGCGGTCCGGGCAGAGCTGTAACCAGGTGATTGCAGAAATGTGCCAGAACGAAGCTTGTCCGAAAGCCGGAAAAAATTGACCGTAGACTGATTCTTCTGATGTCTTTCTCCTATATAATAAAAGTATAATAGCTCAAAACAAGGCAAATTACCACATGCGGGAGAGAGTTGAATATGCAGATCATTGCTAATAATATTACTACCCGCAATCCCCGCATCTCTGCTATATTGCGGCAGGGGGCTTCTGCCGGCAACGGCGGAGCGCCGGGAGCCTGTCCAGGCTTGCAGGATGTAGCACAATCCTGCATGGCTGTCGGGGCAGATATCCTGGAAATCAATTTACAGCAGCGTTATGATGATCCGGAAATAATGAAGATAGCGGTGAACAACATTCAGCAGGCCGTTGACTGCCAGTTGTGCCTCAGTTCGTACAAACCGGCAACTCTGGAAGCCGGGTTAAAACTTTGCCGCCGCCCTCCTATAATTAATTACCTGGCTGTAGATACCAGGCCTATCCAGGAAATCCTGTCTCTGACCGCCCGGTACAGGACGGAACTGGTTCTCCTGGTCAGCGACCCGACTGCTCCGGCGGATGCCCGTGATATGCTGGGGAAGGCTGCTATCCTGGTAGGGGCGGCAGTTGCAGCAGGTATCCCTAATGAACGCCTCATTCTCGATCCGGGAATTTCCCATGTTACCAAAGAGCCGGGACAACGGCATCTGGTAGAGGTTGTGCAATTTATAAAAGCGGTCCCGGAGACTTTCGACCCGCCGGTAAGAACAACCTGCTGGATAAATAATAGTTCATCCGGGGCAGAATCGCGCTTGCGCCCGGTTATTGAGTCCTCTCTACTGTTTTTTCTTTCCGGGTTGGGTATCTCATCTGCGTTTATAGATGTGTTAAGAAGAGAAAACAGCCGCGCAATCCGCTTGCTGAAGATTTTCAATAACGAAAAGATATATGCCGACGCAGTTCTGGCTTTATAGCTGTTGCGATTGCCGGCAAGATCCTGCCTTCGGATGATTCGGGCGCTCAAATAGTACCCGCCTTGCAGCCAAGGCGGGTACTATTGCTGAATGGTAAATAGGCGGACTGCCTGTCGGGATTATCGTTGTTTGGTAGTCCGTTTCTTCCTCTCGGTCTTGACCGGGGCGGTGGGCTGAACTAAGGAAGCGGACGCTTCTCCATCTCGCCCGGCAATGGAATAGAATTTTAAGCGGTTGGCCATCTCTCTCAGGTTTTTGTCCACTTTGTAGTTCAGAGTGCCTCTGGGATAGCCGCCGCCTTCCTTTCTTTTTCCAGCCTCAATCCCGGTCAATACCTCTATGCCCTCATCGATGGTGTTGACCGCCCAGATGTGGAACTGGCCTTTCTTGACCGCATCAATTACTTCATCCCTCAGCATCAGATGTTTCAGGTTCTTGGCCGGCATCAGAATTCCCTGGTCTCCGGTCAGGCCTATCGCCCGGCAGACTTCAAAGAAACCTTCGATTTTCTGATTTATTCCGCCGATAGGCTGCACCTCGCCTTTCTGATTCACGGAGCCGGTGACCGCGATGCTCTGCTTGATAGGTACATCGGCAATACTGGAGAGAAGGGCGTAAAGTTCAGTAGAGGAAGCGCTGTCCCCATCCACGCCCTCATAAGATTGCTCAAAAGCGATGCTGGCCGAAAGCGAGAGCGGATACTCCTGGGCATACTTCCATCCCATGTATCCGCTGAGTATCATCACGCCTTTATCATGGATCTTGCCACTCATCTGGGATTCCCGTTCAATATTGATCACACCGCTCCGTCCGAGGAATGTCCGGCAGGTAATGCGGGACGGCTTGCCGAAGGAGATATCTCCCAGGCTGTAAACAGCTAATCCATTGACCTGGCCCGTCACCGCCCCTTCAGTGTCTATCATGATGGTGCCGCGCTTGATCATTTCCCTGAGGCGTTCATCCGGCAGATTGTGTCGGAAACGTTTTTCATCCAGCGCCCTGTCCACATGCTCAGCAGTGATGAATTCGGAGTTGGCCTTTTCTGCCCAGTAGGCGGATTCCTCAACCAGCTCTTTGATCTGAGAAAACCGCGTAGACAGCTTCTCCTGGTCAGAGACCATCCTGGAGGCCTGATCAACCACTCTGGCAACACCGGACGGATCGAAATGCCTCACCTCGCATTCTTCGCAGCAGCCGCTGAGAAAGGCCGCGAAACCTAATATATTTTCATTGCTTCGGTCGACCTGATAGTCAAAATCCGATTTTACTCTGAATATCTCGAAGAAGTCCTCATCATAGGCGGCCAGTATTTGATACAAGGTAGGATCGCCGATAAGAATGATTTTTACATTGATAGGCATAGGCTGCGGCCGCAATCCGACAGGAACAAACAGACCAAATTGCTCGTAAGGTTCCTCGATGCGGGCTTCTTTGTCTTTTATCGCCCGTTTCAGGTTCGGCCAGACTGCCGGGTTCTGAAGTACATCCATTGCGCTCAGCAGCAAATAGCCGCCATTGGCCTTCTGAAGAGCCCCTGGTTTCAGCATAGTGTGATCGCTGATATACCCGCCGAAGAGAAAACGCCTCTCGATTTTCCCGAAAAGGTTGAGGTAGTTCGGGTTGGATTCGGTGATGACCGGCGGGCCTTTGGTATTGCTGTTATCAACGAAAACATTGACCTGGAATGGGATGAACGGGTCACCTCGCATGGCCATCTGAGGGGATATTCCCATCATGGCCTGCAGTTGTTGCTGCTGGTCTCCACTAAGTTTAAATATATCCAGATTATTCAGGGTATAGGTTTTTAAATCAGCCAGATATTTGGTAACCGCGGAAAAGTCTTTGTACTCCTTGCTTAATTGATCGAGTAACCGGGATACAGTGTAATCAGCTACGGCCTTATCCGTATTTTGCAGTTTCTCGACGGTTTTCCGCTCCATTTCTCTTGCTTTTTCAAATACATCCTGAAGCTTCTGTACCAGAGCAGTCCGCCGAGTTTCGATCTCTTTTCGGGTTTCCTCATCCAGTGCCAGGTATTGCTGTTCCTCCATGGGCTTTCCTTCGACCATGGGAATAATGACGGGCCCCATCGGGGTCATCTGGAGTGCAAAGCCGGCCCGGCGAGCTTCATCACCTATCTCCTGGAACATCTTTTGTTGCTGGGTTTGTCCTTCCTGCACTGCGCTTTTAGTCTGGCTCTTATATTCTTCACTGGAGAATGCCTTTACCAGTTCGTCCTTGAGCTGGTTCAACAGTTTGGTCATCTGGTCTTTAAAGATCCTTCCCTTGCCCTGGGGCAGGCTAAAAACCTGGGGCTTGTCAGTTTCCTGGAAGTTATATACATAGCACCAGTCGTCAGGGCTATATGATCCCTCAGCCTGTCTTTTCTCCACCATCCGGTTTACATATGTCTTGACAATGGAAGTCTTTCCGGTGCCGGACAGCCCGGCGACATAGATGTTATAGCCCTGATTTTTCATCGACAGGCCGAACTCAATACCGCGAATTGCCCTGTCCTGCCCGATGAATTCCTTGAGCGGCGACAGGTCTTTGGTGCAGGTGAAATTGAATATATTGGGATCGCACCGGACCTTAAGCTGTTGTGCGGGTACCTCATATTTCTTTAAGTCCATAGTACTCTCCTCCAAATGTATTTTTTGTTAGACTGGCTTCCATGGCCTGTAATCTTTTCGATACAGGGAGAAACAGGTCGGTTTTCCATTACCTGGTCATAGCCTCTTCCAGCAGAACAGGCCTCCTAGTTTATTATATAAATTCCTGGTAGAAATGTAAGGACGCAATAAGAAATTCCAGATATATGATAATAAAAGCTCAGCGGGGGCTCCCACCTTCTCAGCTTGCCTGAAACAGACTGTACACATTATACTACTAG
>CAZELW010000128.1:0-4898 GCA_964513135.1 uncultured Dehalococcoidales bacterium | reverse complement strand
ACCATTTCCGGGCTACCGGGAAGGCTGCCCCGCCTCTGCCGACAAGGCGCGACCGGCCGATTTCGTCGATAATATCCTGGGGGTCTGTCCTGAGGGCTTTCCGGAGAGCGGAATATCCGCCGCTGCTTTCATAGACCTGAATTTCCTGGGAATCAGGCCTGTCGATGTTCCTTAATAGTATCTTTTCCACAATTACGCCTTTCCCCTTAAAGGGCGGCCAGAATTTCTTCTATCTTTTCCTCAGTTAAATTTCCAAATACCTGATCGTTAATCATCATGGCCGGAGAGATATCGCACAGGCCCAGGCAGGGCACTACTTCCAGAGCGAATTTTTTATCCGGGGTGGTCTCCCCGTTCTTGATGCCCAGGTCTTTTTCGATTTTCTCAAGAATAGTATGTGATTCATTGAGATGGCATAATATTGAGTCGCAGACACGGATGGTATATTCTGCCGGAGCTTTCGTGCTCAGCATTCCGTAGAAACTGATCACCCCGTATATGTCAGCCACAGGGATGTCCAGCTTGTCCCTGAGGAAGACAACCGATTCATGGCTGATATAGCCGGAGGCTTCCTGTATAGCTTTCAAACAGTGTAAAAGAGAGGAGCGGCCGCTGCCGTACCGTTGTATTACTTCCATGACGGGACTTTTCCAGAGAGATTCACTGCCGGCAGTGCGGATTCCTGAGATTTTACTTTTCAGTGTCATTGTTCCCCTCCTGAAATTGTTACATGTCGGTTACCTGAGCTATACCTTTAATAATAACCGAGATTTTAATATTGTCAATATCTTATAATAATACGTAAAAATATTATACAGCAAGGTTTTATTGACAGAATAATAAGACTGATTGGTAGATCGTAAACGAGGGGTTTATATGATATTATGTATAAATAATAGGCAGTGTCAAAAAACATAGCAGGAGGTGAGCATCTATCTCACCTCCTGCTATGAAAGATATATTTGCTTACCTTACGCCTATGGCAGCCAGGGCCGGGTCACCCACGGCCTGCGCAAGTGGATTAGATGACCGGAGCCTGCTGGCACCCAGTGACACCCAAAGGGTTCCCGCGCCATTTCGTCTCGCCTTCGGCGAGAGTATTAAGGCATGGTTAAGCCGGCCCTGGCTCATGGTCCTTTGGGATTAGAACTTGCTTAACTCGTATTGTAAGTTATTGAACAGGGCAGACGCTTTATGGTGGATTATAGGCCATGAATCAGGAATTATCAGGGAGGGCAGGAAAGGCTTACGGTGTTCTTAATTCCACTACAATATTCCCGATGTCAGTACCTTCCAGATAGGCGAAGTTACGCTGCCCCGGCATCCGGGAGCGGGTCCAGACCTTCGCGCCGGCTTTAGTCTGCTGCTCCAGAGCCTCATCCATGTCTTCCACGATGACACCGATATGGTGCAGGCCTTCGCCGGCGGCGTCCAGTGACTCCTGAAGAGCCTGAGCTCCTTCGGTTGGCTCCAGCAGCTCCAGTTCGACTCCGCCCATATCGGCGTTGCTGATGGTGGTCTTCCACTCGGCCGGCCGACCGTGCAGTTCCCCTTTGAAAGGAATGGTGAGGGTCTTCTGCCCCCCGGCTTCGAATGGACCAAATCCCATTGACTCCAGAAAGGTGATGGCTTTATTGATATCCCTGACTACTACCCCGACATGGTGCAATTTTGTAAATGGACTTTTTCCGGCCCCTGTGTTTTCCATAAATATCTCCTTTAAAGCACTAATTAAGAGAATTTAATTTAAATCGCAGGAAGGAAATTCAGGATTATTTCATTGGTGATGCTAGACTATCACAACTATAATAATTAAGTCAATCGATATGGATTGGCCTTTTCAAATTTGTCATGCTATAGGGAATATGCTACAATTTTCCTGAAAAACCAGAGGTCCTTTTACCTTATTCCAGATAATGTAAGAAATCAGGTAAAAACTATGGCGAAAATGTGGCGCAAGCCGTTCGATGCGGAAGCAAAAGCCGCTCAACCCAGGAAAATAGTAATAAGCAAAGAAAAATGCAAAGGTTGTAGTTACTGCACCGAGTTCTGCCCCCGCGATGCCCTCGTCATGAGCCAGGAAATCAATGCCAAAGGTTACACTCTGGCCGCCATCAGCGATGAGAGGAAATGCCTTGGCTGCGGTCTGTGCGAGGTGATCTGCCCCGAATTTGCCATCCAGGTAAACTGCAATAACAGCGAAAGTTAAGGAATTTTCATGGCTGAAAAAGGTGTACTCTGCGGTGAATATTTCATGAACGGCGATACTGCCTGCGCCGAAGGCGCTATCAGCGCCGGCTGTCGCTTCTTTGCCGGCTATCCGATCACACCGGCTACCGAGATTGCCGAAAGAATGGCCGACCGCCTGCCCCAGGTGAACGGGACCTACATCCAGATGGAAGATGAGCTGGCCTCCATGAATGCCATTCTGGGCGCTTCATGGGCAGGAGTAAAATCAATGACCGCGACTTCCGGACCCGGTTTCAGTCTGATGATGGAAAACCTGGGCCTGGGAGAGATGCTGGAGACCCCCTGCGTGCTGGTCAATATCCAGCGCGCCGGACCTTCCACCGGACTGCCGACCATGGTAGCTCAGGCGGACATTATGCAGGCCCGCTGGGGATCGCACGGCAGCTACGAGATCATTGCGGTGGTCCCGTCTTCAATTCAGGAGATGTTCGACCTGACGGTCCAGGCCTTTAACTTATCGGAAAAATACCGAGTCCCGGTGCTGGTTATGGCTGACGAGGCCATCGGGCATATGAGCGAGAAGCTGGTTATTCCGGAGATATCTCCCTCGCAAATAATAAATCGTAAGAAGCCTACCGTCGATCCGGACAAGTACTGGCCTTATGTGGACTATGATAATGACCTGGTGCCCCCCATGGCCATTGCCGGCCAGGGATACCGGTTTCATACTACCGGTCTGACTCATGACGAAAGAGGGTATCCCATAATGACCGTGGAAACCCAGGACAAGCTTATCCGCCGGCTGGTGGACAAAATCCGCCTGAACCATAAGGATATTATTCAACTCAGAGAATTCCAGGTCGAGGACGCCGATATCATTCTCGTTTCTTACGGCATTTCCGCCCGTATCTCGCGACTGGCTGTTGATCTGGCGAGAAAAGAAGGAATCAAAGCCGGTCTGGTCCAGTTATTGACCGTCTGGCCTTTTGCAGAAGAGCGTATTCGCGAGCTGGCCGGGCAAGCCCGCGCTTTTGTGGTTCCCGAGCTTAACATGGGACAAATTGTCCTGGAAGTAGAGAGATGCGCCGGAGGCGTTAAGACGCTTTCCGTTCCCCATCCGGGAGGCACGGTGCATCAGCCTCAAGTGATCCTGGAAGCAATAAGGGAGGCTGCTAAATGACGACAACCTCACCCAGAACCGAAACTGATGTTGACATCGAGCCCTATTTAAGATCCGACAGAATGCCTCATATCTTCTGTTCCGGCTGCGGAATAGGTCCCGCTATCGGAGCCTTCATTCGGGGTTTCCTGCGGGCAGGGATCGATCCGGATACTATTGCGTTTGTTTCCGGAATCGGCTGCAGCGGCAGGGCGGCCGGGTACGTCAAGCTGGACTCGTTCCATACCACTCACGGGAGGCCTTTGCCCTTCGCTACCGGATTGAAGCTGGCCAATCCGTCTTTAAATGTAGTGGTCTTCTCGGGCGACGGCGACCTGGCTACCATCGGCGGCAACCATTTAATGCATGCAGCCCGCCGGAATATGGATATGCTCTGCATTTGCATAAACAATTTTAACTACGGCATGACCGGCGGCCAGATGGGCTGCACAACTCCCTGGAATGCCCTTTCCACCACTTCCCCCTACGGCAATTTCGAGACGCCAGCCAATCTGCCTTACCTGCTGGCTGCCTGTGGAGCTACCTATATCGCACGCTGGACTACTCTTCATCTGAGAGAGCTGGAAAGATCTGTGGCCGAGGCGATGTCCAGACACGGTTTCAGTTTTATCGAGGTGGTAGCGCCCTGTCCGACCGTTTACGGGAGAATGAATAAAAGGCCCCGCGGACTGGATGAGATGCTGCATTATCAGCAAAAGAGCATTGTCCGCAACGGCGCCGATCCCAGAGAAGTCGGTATTCAACTGGATACTCCGATCATTGTGGGCAAGTTTTTGGAGACCAGCGCTCCTACTTATCTAGAGAGCCGGCAGCAGATACTGGATAAAGCGAGAGAGAAGGGAAGACTGTAATTTTTTGAAATAAGAATCAGGATTGAAGAATCAATAATCCTGATTCTTTACCTGACCAAACCTGGAATTAAAAACTGGAGGTTACCTTGGGCAGACGGGAACTAAGAATAGCGGGATTCGGCGGGCAGGGAGTTGTCCTGGCCGGTAATATCGTCGGCCAGGCCGTGGCCGTTTATGATAAACAATATGCCGCTTTTACCCAGAACTACGGGCCCGAAGCGCGCGGCGGTTCCTGCACGGCGGAAGTAGTGGCGGCTGAGGAACCGATCGGTTATCCCTATCTCACCAATCCAAATGTAGTCGTGGCTTTGTCCCAGGATGCCTATAACAAGTACGGCAAGGGGCTTCCCCTGGAGACCCTGCTTATAATTGATCCCGACCTCGTTAAGCCCGACCCGGCAGACAGCCATCCATATCTGACTGTTCCTTCCAACCGCATGGCCAGGGAGATGGGCAGGGTAGTTGTCGCCAATATCATATTACTGGGTTTTATCGCAGCCGTCAGCGACTTCGTTTCGGCGGAAGCGCTCCGGAACTCGGTATTAGCCACGGTCCCCAAAGGGACTGGAGAATTTAACATGAAAGCCTTTGTGATGGGTTACAAGTACGGGCAGGACAACGGCAAACGGAGCGGCAACGCGGAGGCGTGAGGGGGGTGCGGTCGTCGGGGCCGGGAG
>CAZELW010000127.1:0-4910 GCA_964513135.1 uncultured Dehalococcoidales bacterium | reverse complement strand
ACGCGATAATGAGCGGTGACTGGAGTTCAGACGTGTGCTCTTCCGATCTGGGCTAGACTGTTACTTTGGGTAAGGACTTTAAGGCATCTTTGATATTCTCTTCCGGGTATTCGAAGTCTTCCAGTTTGCCGGAGAGATACTCATCGTAGCTGGAGAGATCGAAATGGCCGTGGCCGCTGAGATTGAAGAGGATGACTTTGGATTGTCCGCTTTCCTTGCAGGCCAGGGCTTCATCGATAGCAACCCGGATTGCGTGGCAGCTTTCCGGAGCGGGAACAATCCCTTCCGTCCGGGCGAATTTGATGCCAGCTTCGAACGTGGGAATCTGGAATACGGCCCTGGCCTCTATCAAACCGAGATCATAGAGCTTGCTGATAAGGGGCGACATGCCGTGGTAACGCAACCCGCCGGCATGGACCGGAGCGGGCATAAAATTATGTCCCAGAGTATACATCTTGGCGATAGGTGCCATACCGGCGACATCACCGTAATCAAAATCATAGTGCCCTTTTGTCAGGGTAGGGCAGGCTTGCGGCTCAACTGCAATACATCGCAGGTCTTTCTTCTGGCCGGAGAGCTTGTCTTTCAGGAAAGGAAGAGCGATCCCGCCGAAATTGGAGCCGCCCCCAACGCATCCGATAACAATATCAGGATAGTATCCGGCCATTTCCATCTGCTTCATGGATTCCTGTCCGATCACAGTCTGGTGCAGGATAACATGGTTCAACACGCTACCCAGGGAATAATGCGTATTCTCGTGAGTAACAGCGTCTTCAACAGCCTCACTGATAGCCAGACCGAGGCTTCCACGGGAATTGGGGTTTTTAGCGAGAGCGTCCCGTCCGGCTTGAGTATCAGTGCTGGGACTGGGAACGCATTTGGCTCCCCAGGCTTCCATCATGATACGGCGGTAGGGCTTCTGGTTATAGCTGACTTTCACCATGTAGACTTTACATTCGATTCCCATCATTGAGCAGCTATAGGCCAGAGCGCTGCCCCACTGTCCGGCCCCGGTCTCCGTGGCGATCCGTGTAATGCCTTCTTTTTTATTGTAATAAGCCTGGGCGATAGCGGTATTGCCTTTATGGCTTCCGGAAGGGCTGGTGCCTTCGTATTTATAGAATATCTTAGCCGGGGTGTCCAGGTCCTTTTCAAGCTGATAAGCGCGGTGCAGTCCGGTAGGCCTCCACGTCCGGTAAATACTCTGGACCTCCTCAGGAATTTCAATGTACCTCTCAGTACTGAGTTCCTGTTTTATCAACTCCATGGGAAATATCCTCGATAGTTCCTGAGGGGTCGCCATTTGTCCGGTGGCCGGGCTGATATAAGGCGGAAGAGGTTCCGGCAGATCGGCTAAAACATTATACCAACTCGTCGGTATTTCTTTCTGGTCCAGAAAAAATACTGTTCTCTCCATCGTATTAATCTCCTGTTGTTCTTATTTTCGGATAACAATTTAAAATGCAGGGTTCGTTTATCAATATTCGGCCCTACCGGGCCAGATGCAAAATATATTAAACATACTAACCTCCTGATATAAAAAATCTCTCGCCCCTTAAGGGGCGAGAGATTGATTTCTTCGCGATGCCACCCTTCTTCGCCAGCTTAACAGATAAACCCTGTCAGCCGGCAATCTCAATCAGGCACGTCCATTTAATGATAGAGATGCCCTGGGTTTTGATAACGGTACCCTCTCCGGCCTAACCTACCTGGTTGTTTTCGGTTGGCGGCTCCTGAGCCCATTCAGTTTCTGCGCCTGTGCCGGCTCACACCTTGCCCGGCTCTCTGAACTTCGCTGGAAACTTACTATTCTCGTTCACAGCCTGTAATTTTTTAATTTATGGTAAAGATTATATGACAACATAATTGGTTTGTCAAGGTAAGTTGAAATCAGTGTAAGTTGAAATCAGCCTGCAGGTCTTTTAACCTCTTCTCAATCGCTCTGGCATGCGCTTCCAGCCCCTCAGCCCTGGCAAGAGTAACAGCAGGCCCGCCCAATCGCTTGAAGGAGGCGGGGCCCATTTTGACCACATCAATATATTTGATGAAATCAGCCACATTCAGAGGAGAGCTGAACCTGGCTGTACCGCCCGTAGGCAGCGAGTGATTGGGCCCGGCGATATAATCGCCCACCGGGACGGGAGAATATTCCCCGATAAAAATACAACCGGCATTCCGGATCCTGTCTATATATTTTGCAGCGTCATTTACCAGGAGTTCAAGGTGCTCGGGAGCATAAAGGTTAGCAAGCTCAACCGCTTCATCCATGCTGCCGACCAGGGCGATAATTCCCCCCTTCTCCAGGGACTCGGAGGCTATCATCCCTCGCGGAAGGTCAGCGAGCTGTGTTCTCAATTCTTTTTCTACATCGGCAGCAAGCCGCCGGGAGTCGGTTGCCAGCACTACCTGGGCCAACGGATCATGTTCAGCCTGGGCCAGTAGATCGGCCGCGCAGTAGCGTACTGAGGCGGAATCGTCGGCTATAATCAAGACTTCGCTCGGCCCCATTATTCCATCGATATCAACGGCGCCGAAGACCATTTTCTTCGCCAGTGCGACGAAAATATTACCCGGCCCGCAGATCTTGTCTACGGCGGGTACCGAGGCTGTGCCATAGGCCATTGCGGCGATAGCCTGAGCTCCGCCGATGCTGAAAACGCGGTCTACTCCGGCAATATCGGCAGCAACCAGGGTGGCGGGAGGTATGGCACCGTCATTGCGGGGAGGAGTCGCCAGAATAACCTCTTTTACTCCAGCGACCCTGGCCGGAATAGCCGTCATCAGCACCGTCGAGGGATAGCTGGCAGTGCCACCCGGAGCATAAACTCCCACCCTGAAAAGGGGCCGCACCAGTTGGTCCCAGTCAGCACCATTCACTTCCTGAAAAAGATGCTCTTTTTGTGCTTCATGGAAACTGCGGATGCGTCCGGCTGCGATAGTCAAAGCCTCAACCAGTTCCTTATCAGTTTGCGAGTAAGCTTCCCTGATTTGCGCGGGTTTTATCTCAATTGACTTCAGTCTGAAGCCGTCAATCCTGAAGGTGTAATCCAGTACCGCTTGATCGCCCTGATTACGGACATCATCCAGGATGCGGGCGACAGCCTCCTCAAGGCCGATATCCGCGCCGAAAATCTCTTTTAATCGAGATCGCATCCGGGGAGAAATTCCTCCAGCCCCGGAAACAGTCCGACGGGACAACCGGGCGCTGGCTGCGGCAAAACCTTCGATGATTTCCAATATATTACTCCTTGACCGCGGTCTGTAGTCTTTCCGCGATATTCCTGATAATACCGGCTTTCTCTGAGCTGAGAGAACCAGCGTTGGCTATCAGGCAAGCGGTCGATTCAAAGAGGGTATCAATTATTTTCAGATTATGACGCTTCAGGGTACCTCCGGTCTCGGTATTTTCAATTAGGATATCGGCGTCATCAGGCAGAAAGGCTTCCGTAGCGCCCCAGGTGGGTATAATCCTGTACATACCCAGGTGGTTGTCCCTGGCATACTTGTCCGCAATCCTGACATATTCAGACGCTACCCTGATCCGCCCGCCTTTCTCAGCTATGATCTTTCTTATACCGGCGATATCATCGACAGGCAAATCATTATGAACAGCCGCAACGATTTTCACCCAGCCATATTTCAGGTCGGCCAGTTCGACCAGCGGGCTGGAGGGGAACTGGTACAGATGTTCCTTGACCCAGTCCCGGCCGGTGACTGCGATGTCAAACTTGCCGTTGGCTATCTGCAAAGGCATATCCTGCGGGCGAATGACTTTAATCGTCAGGCCTGGAATATCCGCTGTCGGCCTCCTGTTTCCGTTGACGGAGGGATAGTCCCTGATTTTGATGCCGGCTTTGTTCAGAATAGCGACCATATGTTTTTGCTGGTGGCCGTCCGGCAAGGCCAGGCGGACCGAGTCGGCAGGCATAAAGGCCGGAGGCTGCTCCGGGCGGCTTTCCAGACCCAGGGGCTGTGGAAAGACAGGCGGAGAAGCCGGTTTATAATTTACATAAATAGAGCGCAGAATACCGCTGAGGTCCTTATTTTCAAGGCTGGTCCTGTTAGCCACCAGGCAGGCTGTGGAGTCCAGGACCCGGGTTACCGGAACGAGACTGGCTGGTATTTCTTCTCCGCTTCTAACGGACAAAAGAACCAGGTCGGCGTTTTCCGGAGGATAGATTTCGGCGGCACCCCAGAGTGGGAAAATATTAAAACGCCGGATTCCGCAGCCAAGGGCCAGTGATTCAGCCAGGTTCGGATATTCGCTGGCGATGTCGATCACCTTTTCACAGGTACGAATATTTTCCAGACTGGAGAACCGGGAAAAGCGGCTGGCTGCCAGGAAAATGGACAACTCCCCGTATCCCAGGTCTGTGACCTTGACCAGGTTGCTTCCGGGATACTTCACCAGCAATTCCCGGATCCAATCGAGCCCACATATCCCCAGGTCATAGTTACCTATGGCAACCTGGATGGGAATATCCTTTTCATGGAGGATTTTCCCGGACAGATCGGGCAGGGCGGTAGAACTGAGGTGATACAACCGGGAGCCTTCCGAATAGTCCTGCAAGTTCCATCCGGTGATGCTATTCAGTTTAGCCGTGTCATCAAGCAGTCGGCCTTTAGGTAAAGCGATTCTTATCTGCACGTGTACAACCTTTTATCTCCAATCCAGGCCAGGAAAGCTAGCTGCCAATTTTTTGCAGCACTTCCTCAATAGTCTGGAATTCGAACTGTTTGTTGCCGGATATGTCGATTAACACCAGAGGTGGGGCCTTGCTGTGCACATCCAGTTCCCAATCGATTTCCATCGGCCCTCTTCCGCCCAGGTGCAGCTTGACGATATAACCGGCTTCTCTCAACAGATCGGAAGAGCACACGTCTGAACTCCAGTCACGAGATTCCATCTC
>CAZELW010000126.1:0-4924 GCA_964513135.1 uncultured Dehalococcoidales bacterium | reverse complement strand
TTTTTTTTATGATAGGTCTACCACGTAGATTTAAACCCTTTCCTACACTCTTTCCCTACACGACGCTCTTCCGATCTTATCTTTGTAAAATAATCTATTCTTAAATATATTCAAGGAGGTAAAATGGCATTTTCACGGCAAACATCTGGTAAAACAACCCGCAACTTCTCTCTCATCGGTATGTCTCTTCTTACTCTTATTCTGGTTTTAACGCTGTTTGCGGGATGCGGCCCTTCTACGCCAACCGCTCCGGCTACTACCGCTCCCCCCTCCACTACCCAACCGCCAACCACCACTGCGCCGGCGACGACTGCTCCTCCCACCACCACGGAGGCATCCCCAACCGCCACAGCTTCACCTTCTCCAACAGTTGCCGCTCCGGCTAATCCGAATATGATTCTGGCAACTACCACCAGCACCCAGGACTCCGGTCTGCTGGATGTGCTTATCCCGCTTTTCCAGGAAAAGACAGGATACATTGTGAAAACCGTCGCTGTTGGTTCCGGAGCTGCCATGACTATGGGCGAGCGTGGAGAAGCTGACGTCCTTCTGGTCCATGCTCCGCCATCCGAAGTGAAATTCATGGAAGCTAACCACGGTATTGACCGGAAGCTGGTAATGCATAACGATTTCATCATTGTCGGTCCGGAAGGCGATCCGGCGGGAATCAAAGAAATGACTTCTGCTGTCGAAGCGTTAAAGAAAATTGCCGACTCCGGATCTATTTTCATCAGCCGGGGAGATAACTCCGGGACTGATCAACTGGAAAAGCGGCTCTGGACAACTTCCGGGATCGATCCTAAAGGACAGACCTGGTACCAGGAAACCGGGCAGGGAATGGGCAATACCCTGACTATCGCCTCAGAAAAACAGGGCTATACCATTACTGATCGGGCAACCTTTCTGGCTCGCCAGGGCACCCTGGGTTTGGTAAACCTGTTAGAGGGAGACCCTGTTCTGCTTAACATTTATCATGTCATCACGGTCAATCCTGAGAAATCTAACCTGATCAATCCCGATGGGGCGAATGCCTTTGCAGATTTCATGGTTTCTCCCGAAGTCCAGGAGATTATCAGTAAATTTGGCGTCGATAAATACGGCGAACCGTTATTCTTCCCTGATGCCGATAAGACCGAAGCCGATCTGGGTAGCGTCTAGGGGAAAAGTGCAGCCAATTCGTTTGATAACCGGGGGAGGGTGGGACCCTCTCCCGGCTATTCTGTTATGTTATATTCAATAATCGGCATGATTTGTTTGAGATGCATTTGTTCTATCTGTCTTTGATTTATACCCGGTCTTAAAATTTGATACTGTGTGGAGTGAGATTTTTAAACAATGGACCTGATATTTGATGGCTTCACCCGCGCTTTTCAGCTTTTATTTCAGGGCGATCCCGAGGTATTGAGAATCACTCTTTTATCTCTGCTGGTTTCCGGGTTTGCCACACTCATCAGCCTGGGCATCGGCATTCCCATGGGAGTAGCGCTGGCACTGAACAAATTCCCCGGGCGGCAGTTCGCTGTCAGTGTATTGAATACCGGCATGGGCGCTCCTCCGGTAGTCGTGGGGCTTATTGTCTCCATCTTCCTCTGGAGAAGGGGACCCTTCGGGATGCTGCAGTTAATGTATACCCCCTATGCTATCGTAATTGCCCAGTTCGTCATCTCCCTGCCCATAGTTGCGGGATTTACCATGGCCACCATTCAGCAGCTTGACCCCAAACTGCGTTTGCAGATCCAGGCGCTGGGAGCTTCGCGCCTCCAGATGCTCTGGATATTAATAAAGGAGACCCGCCTGCCATTGTTGGCGGCAGTGATGGCCGGGTTTGGCGCGGTTATCTCTGAGGTCGGCGCCTCGATGATGGTAGGCGGCAATATTCCCCAGCAGACCCGCGTGTTGACCACCGCGACAGTCATGGAAGTCGGCAAAGGTGATTTCGGCCTGGCAATGGCCCTGAGCATCATCCTGATCACACTGGTCTTCCTGGTCAATTTTATCCTGACAATGAACCAGCAGCGGAGCCGGGCCAGATGAACCAGTCTACCAGTGACAGCACACCGGTCCTCACAGCCAGGGATATCAAGGTCGTTTACGGCGAGCACGTGATACTGAACATTCCTGAGTTCAGCGTGCCGTCCGACAAAGTCATGTCTATCATCGGTCCCAACGGGTCCGGCAAGACTACTCTATTGCTCTGCCTGTCGCTTTTGCAAAAACCTACCTCCGGGGAAATCTTGTACCGGGGACGGGTGGTCCACAACGGCTCAGCCCTCAGACAAACACGCCGCCAGTTTGCCGTGGCATTCCAGGAACCTCTTCTGCTTAACACCTCGGTCTGGAATAACGTTACTATGGGACTGCGGCTGCGCGGCGTCAAAGGGCCGGAGGCAGAAAAACGCGCCTGGTACTGGCTGGAACGCTTCGGCATCGCTTCAAAGGCCAAACAGCATGCCCATACCCTCTCCGGGGGTGAAGCTCAGAGGGCTAACCTGGCCCGGGCCTTTGTCCTCCAACCTGAAGTCCTCTTTCTGGATGAGCCTTTCGCAGCCGTGGATACTCCTACGCGCCAGGCCCTCTTCGGCGATATGATGAATATTTTGCGGGAAACATCCTTTGCCACGGTGATGGTCACCCATGACCGCAACGAAGCCCAGGCTCTGTCACATCAGGTAGCGGTTATAATGAATGGGCAGATAGCGCAGGTGGGTACTCCCCGGGAGATCTTTTCCTCGCCAGCTTCCGAGGAAATCGCCAAATTCATCGGCATGGAGAATGTTCTGGAGGGAGTGGTGGCCTCCAATAATAACTGTATAGCGGATATCAACGTCGGCGGCCATTTTGTGGTCGGAGTGTCCTCCTGTCAGGCCGGCGGCGCTGTGAATATATTCATCCGCCCGGAAGATATCACCATATCTCTGTCCGAACCTGCCGGCAGCGCCCGCAACGTCTTTCCTGGAAGGATTACTTCTATGGTGCCCACCGGCCCCCTGGTCCGGGTAGGCCTGGATTGCGGATTTCCCCTGGTCGCTTTAATAACCAGAATGTCATCCGACGAGTTAGGGTTGGACATCGGCAAAAATGTCTATGCCTCCTTTAAATCCACCGCCATTCACGTCAACACAATCAACTAGCCGGTGCGTGAACAAAGAAGAGGAAGGATACTGCCCCTTACTGTATTCATCCCCGCATTCTGAGGGTACCCTGGAAGAATTGGTTGCGTAGCCCCCCGGGCGGCAGTGAAGGGTCCTCCATCAGGCAGGGACAAAGACCGCTTTCCCTGAGATAAAAGGTTGATATTGTAAGATGCATTACGGCCAGTATACTATTATAATAGTATTAAGAAAAAGCAGGAGAAGCAGAGATGGGCGAAATTAAAAGTGCTCGTGAGATAGCCATGGAGAAGATCAACAAGCTGGGTGAGCCGACTGAGCAGGAGATCCTGGAATGGAAATATATTCCTGAAGGCGAAAAACTGGCCGCCCGTTACCTGAAGCAGGATGCCCAGTTGTCGGACGAACTGGCTAAGTACGATAAGAAAGCCGCTCCGTACGTCATCCGCGGCGTCAATAATATCTTGATTAAAAACATCACTCTGCCGGCCAATGAAGGGGCGCAGAGGACCAATAAGCTGGCTATGGAGGGGATCAAATCCCTCAAGACCGATAAGTCCCGGACTGAGGCAGTCTTGAAACAACTCCAGCAAATCTTTAACCACTATACTGGACAGGGGGAACAGCAGCGTAATCAGGCCTATGCCGCTCTGAAGGCCGATTTTCAAGCCAAGGTTGAACAGGCTCTACGGCAGCAGATGGGAGGCAATACTGCCGGCATCCGTATCGACATTGAGAAGCAACCCCAGTTCCAGGAAGAATGGCGCAAGATGAAGGCTCAGCTTGACGGCCAGTATTTACAGGTCCTGGATGAGTTGAAACAGCAGTTGGAAGAGATCCGCTAATAGCCCTGGATTACAGGATACAGACGACTATGGAGTCAGAAGAAAGAATCAGACACGCAGTCATAAATACCCAGATTATCCGGGCTCCCCGGCAAAGCTTGGCAACCTTTGGTGCTACCAATATCTACTATTACCTGGTGGCTGAAGCGGCTTACAATGAAATTGTCAAGGGTGAAGAAACAGTCATCCGGGAAGGCCGGGTAATTGCCGAGAGGCCTCGTATTGTTACGCCGTATTATCTCTCCCGTGTCCAGGGATTCAGCGCCGAGGCTAGAAAATATTTTGAAATGCTGATGACCCATATAGATCCCAACTCACCGGGCCTGTATTACGCTTACCGCAATGAGCCCAAAGAACTGACTGTTGTCTCGGATAACCTTGCCACAGTAGTCGCTAAGTTGAACGACGATATCGAAAAGAAAGGTGATCCTTTGACCTCTATTATCAAGGGTGAAGACACGCTGTGGGATATCTCTATCCTTAAGTTTATCTACGAGTTGACCCAGCGTTCTGTCAGCAATAATATTCAGCAGTTGAGCCAGCGGGGGCTGCTGAATGTGGACGCCGGCGGCCTGCCCGCCGATGCCAGAATTCGAATCGAACATCTTTTCCAACTGGTCGAAAAGGGTGAATTGGAACCGGCTGAATTAAAGATCGAGCTTGACCGCTGGAACGTATTTGAAGAGTACCAGGACAGGTTTTTTGCTCTCTTTAAACGAAAACACTAGAATTAATAAAGCATTGTAAAAGGGAGTATGGCATTGGATATCATTACGATCGAGGCCCGCGACCTCTCGGAAGCCTGGTTTCTCTGTTTGAAAAAAGCTATTACTGACGGCTATGAATATCAGATCGACCGCGGCAGCTACGCCGGCCAGCGCCGTAAGGAACTGGGCTTGATAGTTGTCCGCATCAAGAAGATCGGAAGAGCGTCGTGTAGGGAAAGAGTGTAGGGTGGGGGGGGGGGGG
>CAZELW010000125.1:0-4963 GCA_964513135.1 uncultured Dehalococcoidales bacterium | reverse complement strand
CTCTGACGCTGGACGGTCGTAAGGTAATACCGGTCGGAGCTTCACCTCTGAACCATTCCATAGCCAGCTTCTATTCCAGGTCTCCGGGCACACGAAACACCCGCGAGGGGGCGGTCAGCATAATACGGGACCGCTATGTTTCTCATGGTTTCCATGAAGATATCAGTCTGACCAATCATTCGTCCAAGAAGCATAAGACACGCCTGGAGTTGAGCTTTGATGCTGATTTTGCCGATGTCTTTGAAGTGAGGCTGGGTGGAATTACCAAAGCCGGGAAAGTCACGGTAAAGCATCGGGAAGGTCATGACATTTGCCTGGTTTATGAGAGAGAAGAATACCAGCGGGAGACCTGGATCAAATTTTCAGACTCTCCGGTGATTGAAGGGAAGACTGCTTCTTTTGAGGTCGTGCTTGAGCCCAAAGCGACCTGGAGGACCTGCCTCAGCATTATTCCGGTGGTGGATGAAATTCCCGAGCCGATGCCCTGTCTTCAGGACGCTGTAGGTTCACCCTGGAGTCCCTATAAACGGGACCCCAATAAGGTTGTTTGCAAGATTACGGAGAAGGATATCTCCGGTCCGCTGCGGGACGTGCCCAGGCTGGTGACCAGCAATGACTGTTTGCGTCAGGCTTATGAGCAGGCAGTGGTAGACTTGCAGGCCTTGACCATCAAACAGGAAAGCGGCCTCTATATCCTGGCGGCCGGGATACCCTGGTTCGTGGCGATTTTCGGCCGGGACTCCATTATAAGTTCTATACAGACCAAGATCCTGGGACCGGAACTGATGATAGGTACAATACACACTCTGGCTAACCTTCAGGCAGTAGACTATGATGAGTTCAGGGATGCCGAGCCGGGCAAGCTTCCCCATGAGGTGCGTAAAGGTGAGCTTTCCTATTTTGAACAGGTGCCTCATACACGGTATTACGGAAGCGTAGATACGACAGCACTTTTCCTGATACTTCTCTGGGAAGTATACCAGTGGACGGGGGATAGTACTTTTCTTGATCGTTTCCTGCCCCCGGCTGAAGCTGCTCTTGACTGGATCAAGAACTGGGGAGACATGGATGGCGACGGGTTTGTAGAATATCATCGGAAATCCAGTAAAGGCTTGAGAAATCAGGGCTGGAAAGACTCCTATGACTCCGTGAATTTTGCTGATGGAAAACTGGCCGAGGGCAGCATAGCCCTGGCTGAAGTGCAGGGCTATGTTTATGACGCCAAGATGAAAATGGCGGAGATATATCGCATTATGGGGAACTTCCAGAGGGGACAGGAGCTGGAGACCGAAGCCATGAAGTTAAGGAAGCAATTCAATCAGGCTTTCTGGATGCCGGACAAGGGGTACTACGCAATGGCCCTGGACGGACGGAAACGGCAGGTAGACAGCATTTCATCCAATCCCGGGCACTGTCTCTGGAGCGGTATTATCGATAAAGAAAAGGCGCCTGCGGTTGCAGCCAGGCTGATGTCACCGGACATGTTTTCCGGATGGGGAATACGCACCCTGTCCTCGGAGATGGCCAGGTATAATCCACTTTCTTATCATAATGGAAGCATCTGGCCGCATGATAACTCACTGATCGCTGCCGGACTGCGGCGGTACGGGTTTGTCAAAGAGTCCAACGAAGTGATCAATTCGCTGCTGGATGCGGCTGCGGCTTTTCCAGTTCACCGTCTGCCAGAGCTGTTTGCCGGTTATACCCGGCGGGAGCGCTCGTTTCCCGTACCCGACCCGGCAGCTAACAGCCCGCAAGCCTGGGCGTCCGGAGCGATAATATACTTCCTGGAGATATTGCTGGGAGTGACCCCGGCAGGCGACCGCCTGCTGTTGGAAGCACCGAGAGACGGCTCCGCGATATCACTCAGGGGGGTCAACTATCGCGGCTACAACTTTAATCTGTAATGGTTTAAGGCTCCGGTCGGATTAATTATCCTGAGAGTGTTAAGGGGAAGGGACGGGGTAAGCTGCTGGAAGCTTCCATATAATAAGACCTCAAAGCCTGGATCGGGTCCAGGCGAGAGCCCTGCCAGGCCGGGTAGAACCCGAAGAAAAGGCCGATTCCCACCGATACGCTTACCGCCAAGACGACAACGTCCGGGGTAACCAGGCTGGGAACGGCGCCGGACTGAGCCATTAAATAAGACGCTCCCCACCCGATCACTACCCCGATAATGCCGCCGGCGAATGTCAGGAGAGCGGAATCCAGCAGGAACTGCCCCCAAATATCCCTTTCTCGTGCTCCCAGTGCTTTGCGAATGCCGATTTCGCGACGTCTCTCCATGACAGATACCAGCATGATGTTCATCACGCCGATGCCGCCTACCAGCAGGGAAATCCCGGCGATTGCCCCCAGCAGCAGAGTCATTTGCTGCATCGAGGAAGTGATGGTTTCGGTTATCTCATCGGTAGAAGTAATGGAAAAATCGTTTTCTTCTCCGAAGGCGATTCTGTGGCGGTCCTGCAAGATCATTGTGATGGCCTCTTTCACAGTACTGATATGCTCCGCACCGCTGGCCTGGATGGATATGGATTGGACCGGATGCTGGCCGGTGGCGGTAACCGAACGGGCCATCATTCCCTGCAAGGTGGACAGGGGCACCAGTATCATGCTATCGGTGGAGGAAAATGACTCTCCTTTGCTCTCTAATAGTCCCACCACGGTAAAGATATTATTACCCATGCGGACTTTCTGTCCGACCGGGCTGCCGCCTTCGAATAGTGTATTGCTGACTTCCGGGCCCATCAAAAGCACCTTAGACCTTCTATCATAATCTTCCTGATAGATATAATCCCCTTCCGCCAACTGAAGATTGTTTATATCCTGATAGGCTGGAGTAATGCCGGTAACCATGACATTCATATTTTGCTTGCCGGCGATCACCTGCATGCCTGTAGTGGAAATCGGGGCGACCCCGTTGATATTGGCTACATTGGCCTCGATAGCCTGGGCATCTTCCAGCGTCAGAGTGCTGCTGGAGCCGGTCATCATTATTCTGACTCCGCCTGATGCCACCTGAGCTCCGGGGCGGACGGTGATCATGTTAGCCCCCAGACCGCTCAGGTTATCCAGAATGGAGGCTTCAACACCTTTGCCTATCGACATCAAAATAATAACTGCGGCTATGCCGATGACTACACCCAGGATAGTCAGGAAACTCCTCAATTTGTGGGTAACAACAGCCGTCCAGGCAGTAGCGAGCGGTTCAAAAACCCTTTTCATACCTGTTCCTCTTTTAAAATCTGACCGTCCTCGATATAAATGATACGCTGGCAGTAGTGGGCGATTTTGGGATCATGAGTAATCATAATCAGGGTCAGATTGCGCTCCTGATGCAGCCCGCACAGGATAGACATTATGTCTTTGCTGGAGCGGCTGTCCAGGTTACCGGTGGGCTCATCCGCCAGTATAACAGGGGGATTTTTCGCCAGTGCCCGGGCGACAGCGACCCTTTGCTGTTCTCCCCCGGAGAGTTCGCTGGGGCGGTGATGCATTCGCTCGGTGAGACCTACTCGCTCCAATGCGGCTTCAGCCGCTCTCCGGTCTGTTATTCCGGCATACTTCTGTCCCAGTTCTACATTAGCTATAGCGGAAAGATAGGGGAGAAGGTTAAAGCTCTGGAAGATAAAGCCGATCTTCTGCCCTCTGATCCTGGCCAGCTCAACCCCATTGAGACTGCTGACCTCTTTATCTTCCATCCGGTATTCTCCGGAGGTAGGCCTGTCCAGAAGTCCTATCAGGTTGAGGAGAGTGCTTTTGCCGGAGCCGGAAGGCCCCATGATAGCTACCATCTCCCCGCTATTGATATGGAGGTTGATTCCCTGCAGGACTTTGAGTTCCCTTTTTCCCATGGGATAAGATTTAACGATATTTTTTAACTCTATCATCAGTTATTTCCCCTGGTATTGCCGGAGCTAGAATGGGGGCATGCCCCGGAGCCCGAAACTTTGCGTGGTAGTAGCGGCAGACCTGACCATTACCTTTTCCCCCTCGTTCAGCCCCTCGATGACTTCAGTCATGGCCCCGTCGCTCAAACCGGTCTTGATGGTGCGCGCAACAGCAGCCGTGCCTTCCATCACCTGAACGGTAGCTGTTTGCCCCTGCCGGATGATAGCCCGGCTGGGTATCAGAAGCACATTTTCTTTTTGTTGAATGGGTATAGTGACCGTGGCGGATAAGCCCTCTTTCAAGCTGACGGCGGATGCGCTGACAGTGTCAGAGTTGGGTACGCCAGGAAGGGTTTTTCCCTGTTGAGATTGTCCTGGCGAAGCCCCCGGTGGAAACGCTGTCCCGGCAGAAGCAAAGGCAGGCAAAGACTGTCCTGAGGGTGAAGCCGGTTTCATGCCACCCATAGCCGGTAAAACAGGAGTAAGAGAAGTCAGTTCGACAACAACGCTGTAGTTAACCACCCCCTGGGAAACAGTTGCGGTCGGAGCGATCCTGGTTAATTTGGCCGGAAAGCTCAATCCTGAAAGGGCATCCACCGAGACCGAGGCATCTTTTCCCAGGGCGATGGAGAAAATGTCAGTCTCGGAAACCAGAATCTGGGCTTCAATTTTATTGGGATCGGCGATTTGCACTGCTACAGTGCCTTTAAGGACTTCATCGCCTCCGCTGACATTGACCTTTGTAATATATCCGGCAAAAGGGGCTTTTATAACCGGACTAAGGCTCTGAGCTTCTGCCAGTTTTTCCTGGGCGTCTTTCAGGTCCTGCCGGGCATCCTCGACATCCAGCCTGGCGTATTCGGCGTCCGTCCGGGCGGTCTCAGCGGCTGCCCGGGCTTCTTCCAGGCTCACTTTATTCTGATCGACCGCCAGCACTTTTTGGGCGATTTCCAGAGCAGCGGTAGTTGACAGCCTGGTATCGGTCCTGGCCAGGACTTTTTGCAGGTTGGCCTTGGCTTCCTCCAGTTAGATCGGAAGAGCACACGTCTGAACTCCAGTCACGAGATTCCATC
>CAZELW010000124.1:0-4997 GCA_964513135.1 uncultured Dehalococcoidales bacterium | reverse complement strand
GTATATGTTGTTTCTCCCTGTGCAAAGGGTGCTATAATTATTTGTGGTCCATAATATAAGTGGGAAAATAACAATGGAGTGAGCTATGCATGCAGCGTTGCTTTCGGACAAGCTGGACAAAGACCGGGTCAGATGCAATATCTGCCGGTGGCGCTGCGTGATATCGCCGGACAATACGGGCGTCTGCCGCATGTATAAAAACATCGGCGGTGTTCTGTACAATATGAACTATGGGCTGGCCTCCTCAGTAGCTATAGACCCTATCGAAAAGAAACCCCTGTACCATTTTTACCCGGGCAGCCAGGTGTTTTCACTGGGTAGCTGGGGATGCAACTTTCACTGCCCGGGCTGCCAGAACTGGCAGATTTCCTGCGCTGATATCGCCCCGGTGGGTCGCGGTTCGGACGAAATACTTCCGGCCAGGGCGGTTGAGATGGCCAAACAGAATGATTGCCAGGGAATAGCCTGGACATATAACGAACCTACCATGTGGTTTGAGTATACTCTTGACTCAGCCAGGCTGGCCAAAGAGAACAATCTTTACACGGTATATGTAACCAACGGCTATATGACTCCGGAAGCGCTGGATCTAATCGGGCCTTACCTGGATGCCTGGAGAGTGGATGTAAAAGGCTTCAAGGATGAGTTTTACCGCAAGCTGGCCAGGATAACTCACTGGGAAGGCATCCTGGAAACTGCCGAACGCGCCAAACACAAATGGAACATGCATATCGAAGTGATTACCAATGTTATTCCTACCATGAATGACGATGATGAGCAGCTTCAGGGCATTGCCCGCTGGATACATGATAAGATTGGGGAATTCACCCCCTGGCACGTAACCCGGTTTTATCCTCAGTACCACCAGCTTGACCTGTCGCCAACCCCGATTGCTACTCTTGAACGCGCTCTGGATATAGGCCGCCGCGCTGGACTGAAGTTCGTTTACACCGGTAATGTTCCGGGACATGACGGTGAAAACACGCGGTGTTATCAGTGCGGCAACGTGGCGGTGCAGAGGGCCGGTTATTCTATCAAAAGATCGGGCCTGACCGGTTCGAAATGTAAAAACTGCGGAGCGGATCTGAACTTCCGTCCCGGTTGAATGATATGTATAGTTTCAGGCATTAACAAAGACAAAAAACGAACAGGAGGTCGATCATGCTGAGAGGACCTGCAGTTGCCGGACAATTTTATCCCGATTCACCCGCCAAGCTCAGATCAATGATTAGTTCCTTCGTGGATACCGGTGCTGAGAAAGAGGAGGTTATCGGGCTGATTGTCCCCCATGCCGGATATGTTTACTCAGGCGCAGTGGCAGGGGCCACGATCTCACGGATAAAATTCAAGGACACTTTCGTGATTATCGGCCCTAACCATACAGGTTATGGTCCGCCCTTCAGTGTTATGACTCAAGGCTCCTGGCAAACGCCCCTGGGTGAAGTGCAGATTGATAGTGAACTGGCTGAAAAGCTGGTTTCCATATCCGAATACTTCGAAGAAGACTCTCAAGCCCACCAATATGAACATTCCGTTGAGGTTCAGTTGCCTTTCCTCCAGTATTTCAAAGAGGATGTAAAGATAGTCCCTGTAATCCTGGCTTCATCAAATGTGGAGGCACTCCGGGCTGCCGGCCATGACCTGGCCCGGGCTATAGGCTCTCTGGACCGGGATGTGGTGATTATGGTCAGCAGCGATATGAACCACTATGAACCCCAGGGGACAGGACAGAGGAAAGACCGCAAGGCGATCGATGCTATCCTGGAGCTGAATGAAGACGAACTGGTAAAGCGTATCAAGGAAGATGATATCACCATGTGCGGCTATGCCCCTGCCGCAGTAATGCTGACCGCGGTCAAAGAGCTGGGCGCCGGCCGGGCGGAACTGGTCCGCTATCAGACCAGCGGCGACATCTCCGGAGATTACAATGCAGTGGTAGGCTATGCCGGGATAATTATCAGGAAGACCTCACCGCTGGTGAAGCTGGCCAGGAATGCCCTGGAGACTTATATCAGAGAGAAGAAAATCTTGAAACCTCAGGAGCTGACTCCGGAAATGAAAGACCGGGCAGGGGTGTTCGTTTGCATCAAGAAGTCGGGTGAACTGCGGGGCTGCATAGGCACTTTCGAGCCCTGCCATGATAATATAGCCGAGGAAATAGTCGCCAATGCTATCAGTACCGGAGTGCGCGATCCCCGCTTTGAACCGATAGACGTGAGCGAACTCAGAGACCTGGACTACACGGTAGATGTCCTGACTCGTCCTGAGCCCGTGGCTGGTAAAGAGGAACTGGACCCCAAAAAGTATGGGGTTATCGTGGAGGCCGGCCGCCGCAGAGGGCTGCTTTTACCTGACCTGGAGGGTGTTGACACGGTTGATGATCAGATCGAGATTTGTCGTATGAAAGGCGGCATTGATCCCGAGGAACCGGTCAAGCTCTATCGCTTTGAAGTAAAGAGGTATACCTAGGTTTCGCTTTCTCGCCGGCCCTCGTCCGACTGTCCCTGAGTTCCTTTACGCTTCAGGTTGTTTGGGAGTACAATAACGCTAATCCGTTAAATGGAATCCGCGATGGACCTTTTTGATCATAATAACCAGGAAAAGTTAAAAAAGGAAGCTCCGCTGGCTGCCCGGATGCGGCCTCGCGCGCTGGACGAGTTCGTGGGGCAGGACCACATCGTTGGCCAGGGGCGGCTTCTCCGCAAGGCTATTGAGACCAACCAGCTTCCTTCAATCATCCTCTGGGGACCTCCGGGAAGCGGCAAGACTACCCTGGCCAACATCATCGCCAATACAACCAACTCGCACTTCAGCCCGGTCAGCGCGGTGAGCGCCGGCGTGGGGGATTTGCGTAAAATAATCGAAGAAGCCAGGGAAAGGCGAAAGCTCTACCAGCAAAAAACGATCCTGTTTATAGACGAAATCCACCGCTTCAATAAGGGTCAGCAGGACGCTATTTTGCCTTATGTGGAAGACGGCACCGTCACTCTTATCGGGGCTACTACGGAGAATCCGTCTTTTGAAGTCAATACCCCTTTGCTTTCGCGCAGCCGGGTTTTTGTGCTCAAGCCGCTTAGCGACCAGGAAATTCGCACCATTCTTCTGCGGGCGCTGCACGACCGGGAACGCGGGCTCGGCGAAATGGATATAGACCTGCCGGAAGAAGCGCTGGAAAATCTGACTGTGATGTCCGGGCACGATGCCCGGACCGCCCTGAATGCCCTGGAGATGGCAGCCCTGGTTACGCCCAGGGACGCCGGTGGAAAAATAAAAATTACCCTGGAGACAGTTGAGGATGCTTTCCAGCACCGGGCGCTCCAGTACGACCGGGCCGGAGAGCAGCATTATGATCTTATCTCGGCCTTGCACAAGTGCATGCGTGATTCGGACCCTGATGCTTCGTTATATTGGCTGGGGAGGATGATCGAGGCCGGGGAGGACCCTTTATATATCGCCCGCCGCATAATTCGTTTCGCTACCGAGGATATCGGCCTGGCCGACCCGCAAGCCCTGGTAATAGCGATGGCTGCTCAGCAGGCCGTTCATTTCATCGGGCTGCCGGAAGGCAACCTGGCCCTGGCTGAGGCCGCAGTCTATATGGCGACAGCTCCCAAGAGTAACTCTCTCTATACCGGCTATTCCAGTGTTCAATATGAGATCAGGCACGGTTCTAACGATCCGGTGCCGCTTCACCTGAGAAATGCGGTGACCGGCTTGATGAATGGCCTTGGTTACGGTAAAGGCTACAAGTATGCCCATAATTTTGAAGGCCATTACGTGGAACAACAGCATCTGCCGGACTCATTAAAGGGCAAACGTTTTTACATCCCCGGTGATCTTGGCTACGAGAGACAGATATCAGCCAGAATGAAAGATTTGCATCGGAGACAGCCTGATTCCGGGGCCCAATAGACGCCTCCTCTCCATCTTCTTATCAAATCATTAACTTGATAAGAAGGTGGATTAATTTTTTACACTACTTGCATTACCATACAATATTTTGATAATATTCTGGAAGATAGTATAATATTTATACAAGCCGTGGCGCCAGGTATGAGTATAATATTATTACAACCTGAGTATCTAAACATTATTTAACCATACGTCCTGCAGAATACCAGCGATATAAATCGGGCTATTAGAACATTACATAATATTTAAATAGTGGAGATTAATCGATTTGTCCAATATCGTTCATACTCAAAAAGATCGCTGTCGAGGCTGCTATGCCTGCGTCCGCGGCTGTCCCAGCAAGGCTATCAAGGTGGAAAACAGGCGAGCAGAAGTAATGCCCGATCTGTGCGTGAACTGTGGCACCTGCGTCCGGGTCTGCGTTGCCAAAGCAAAACTTATCGAATCAGATATCGATGTGGTGCAAAATCTGATTGAAAATAATTCCCATGTGATTGCCATCCTGTCCTCCTCTTTTCCGGCGGCGATGCCTGAGCTAAAGCCGGGGCAATTCGTGAGCTCCTTAAAAAAACTGGGATTCAGCGAGATAATGGAGGACGCTTTCGGAGCGGAGTTGGTCAGCAACGAGTACATTCGATTGTTGAAAGAGAAAAAAGAAGGTCCGATATTCTCATCCACCTGTCCAGCGGTAGTATCCTACGTGGAAAAGTTTTATCCGCAATTGGTGGACCATCTCGCTCCTATCGTATCCCCCATGATTGCCATGGGAAGATTGTTAAAACAGGCCAACCTTGGGGCCAGAGTGGTCTTTATCGGCCCCTGCCCTGCTAAGAAAGCCGAGACCAGGGATAAGAATGTAGCCGGCATAATTGATGCCGTTCTGACATATCCCGAAGTGGCTGAAATGTTTAATGCTCAAAAGATAGACCCTAAGAGTCTGCCGGAAGAGAAGTGCACCGGACCTAAGCCGGATATGGCCCGTCTTTTCGCTATCTCCGGTGGGCTGCTCAAGAGCATCGGCTCTTCGGACGATATCATAGATCGGAAGAGCACACGTCTGAACTCCAGTCACGAGATTCCATCTC
>CAZELW010000123.1:0-5036 GCA_964513135.1 uncultured Dehalococcoidales bacterium | reverse complement strand
CCAGAGCGCAGAACAGGTAGACCAGCATGGCGGCTAAAAGGGCGCCCACGCAGACATCCGGCTGCACCAGGTTAACTTCTTCAAAGGGCACTAAAACGCCGTTTACCCTGATATCACGCAGGACTGACACCCTCTCCAGATAGGCCTGGAACAGGAGAAAGGCTGCCAGGCCGGCAGAGACCATGGCATAACCCTTGGTCAGGGCTTTGGTGGTGTTGCCGACCGCATCCAGACGGTCGGTAATTCTTCTGATTTCCGCTCCGGCATGGGCGAACTCGTTGACTCCGTTAGCATTATCCGTAATTGGGCCGAAGGTGTCTTCGGTCAGAATAAAGGCGCAGGTCATCAGCATACCCATGGTAGCGATGGCGGTACCAAAGGCTCCGGCCTGCATGGGAGTCAAATCGGCTGCACCGGTGAGGGCCAATGAACCCAGGTAGTATGATGAGAGCAATGAAACGCCGATAATAATCGCGGTGAGAAAGGTGCTTTCAAAACCGACGGCGACACCGGTGACCATGTTGGTGGCTGGACCGGTCTTGGAAGCTTCCACGATAGATTTAACAGGTCTGTATCTTCCCTCGGTGTAGTACTGGGTAACAAAGACAACTATTACACTGGCAAAGATACCGATCAGCCCGGCCAGGGCTAACCAGCCCCAACCACCGGGAGCGGTTCCCAGCATGGACCAGACAGTAAAGACCATACCAGCCGCGCTGATAAGAACGGAAACGTAGTAGCCCCGGTTCAGGGCGGCCATGGGATTTTCATCACCGCGGATGCGGACACTCAGGAGCCCGAAGATGCAGGCGATGAGACCGAAGGAACGAACAACCAGGGGGAAGATGATCCACTCTACCAGGCCGGTAGCCACATAGAGTGCAATACCGAGTACCATAGCGCCGATATTTTCGGCGGCTGTTGATTCAAAAAGGTCGGCGCCGCGGCCGGCGCAGTCGCCTACATTATCACCTACCAGATCTGCAATAACGGCGGCGTTGCGGGGGTCATCTTCAGGAATACCCGCTTCGACCTTGCCTACCAGGTCAGCACCCATGTCAGCAGCCTTGGTATAAATACCGCCGCCGAGCTGGGCAAAAAGGGCGACGAAGCTGGCGCCGAAACCGAAGCCGAGGATCAGATGAGGAGCGACTTCCGGATTGGTGGCTCCACCGTAAGCGAAGAAGATAATCGTGACACCGATGAGGCTGAGAACGACGATCAAGAACCCGGGTACGGCTGCACCGCGCATGGCGGTCTGCACGGCTTCATTCAAGCTCTTCTGCGAAGCCGCAGCGCAGCGGACGTTAGTTTTCACGGCAATAATCATGCCGATGAATCCGGCGACACCTGAACAGATCGCACCTACCAGGAATGCAACGCCTGTTCTCCAGGCAAAGCCGAAGGCCGTCATACCTTCGATGCCTCTCTGTCCTTGAAGTACTCCTACAATGACAGCGATGACAATTGCGACGATAATCGAGATCATACCAATTGTGCTGTACTGGCGCTTCAAGAAAGCCCAGGCGCCTTCGTAGATCATGTCGCCTACTTTCTTCATTTCCGGGGTTCCTTGACTGCGTCTGAGAGTGGTAATAATCAGCCAGATGGCGAATATTACCGTCAGCACACATGCAACCGGTACCACCCAAAAAATACTGGGCATGGCTTTTCCTTGTACCTCCTTAAAAACTATACTTTATATTTAACCTAGCTAACCCAACGCACAAATATACTATGTTGAATAAAAGCACTGAAAAGCATCAGCCGGCATTTGAGATCAACCCAAATTTCAGTGACTATCATACTACAAGCTATCAGACAAATCAACAAGCTCTTAAGTATATCGTCTATCATAAGCTTTGATAACGAACATCCTTTAGAGATTGTTCCGACAGCATCCGCCGGTATTCGGGTTTCATGTTATAATAAGGCAGCGTAAAAAAATCATGAATGGTAAATAAGGAATTAGGTGAATATTGATCGGGCATTGACTATTCAGACAATATTATTTAATATTTCGAACATATCATCCTGAAAATTCTTTCCGAGCGCAGAGGCTTCAAATCAAGGAGATTCTCAGATAAGTATTCTTAAAACAAAATATAAATGGTATATATTGGTGCTGGCCATGCTTTCGTACGGGACCATAGGCGGCCTGGAAAGAATGTGCCTGCCGGTACTTTTCAAAGAGATGTCTCTGGACCTGGGCTTGAATCCGGTCTCTCTGGGACTCATCTGGGGCAGCGATGCCCTGGCAGGAGTGTTTATCGGTCTTCCTGCGGGCTTGCTGGCTGACCGTTTTGGGCTGAAGCGTACTTTAACGGTGGTCTGCTTGATAGCCGGTATTTTCTCCGCATTGAGAGGATTCTCTTCCGGTTTTACGATGCTGGTATTCTCCAATTTTCTGTTCGGCCTGACTTCAGCGATTGTTCCCGGGATAATACCCAAGACCACGGCGGTCTGGTTTGAACGAAAGCGTCTGGGATTCACCAATGCCCTTCTGAATATCTCGCTGACAGGCGGTGGAATGATCGGCACCATGTTCGCTGCCACTCTCTTATCGCCTCTGCTGGGGGGCTGGAGGAATGTGATCTTTCTCTTGAGCGTACCGGCTATCCTGATCGGACTGTTATGGTTGTTTACAGGCCGGGAGCCCGATAAAAGTGAATCGCCGTCAAATGCGGTCTCCACTGTGCCATTTCGGCAGGCTTTCTCCAGGGTTATCCGTATTAAAGAAGTCTGGGCAATTGGTCTGGTACAGATCACTTTATGGGGCTCTCTCATGGGCTTTAGCGGGTACCTGCCATATTATCTGCGGGATATCGGTTGGACTGCCGTTAGTGCTGACTCGGCAATGACTGTAAGCAATGCTGCGACCCTGGCTGGCATGATACCCATGGTCTTTATTGCGAACCGGCTGCGGTCGCATAAAGGGATACTCATCCTGTCCATGATTTCCCTGGGAACCAGTTTTGCCGTATTGCCGTTTGTTCAGGGTGCCTCTGTTTTTGCCGTCCTGATCCTGGGAGGATTTTTGCGCAGTGCCGCCATGCCTCTCTGTATCACCTTGCTGGTCCAGTTCAAAGGGGTCGGCCCTACCTATTCTGGGACCGCCATGGGGCTTAGTTCTTCTCTGGGTATGCTGGGGCCTTTCCTGGCTTCTCCCCTGGGCAATAGTTTCTCAGACATCAGCCCTGGGGCTCCTTTCTTATTCTGGGCAGGTCTGGCATTCTCCTCTTTGCCGCTGTTTTTGGTTATCAAAGATGAAGCGAAGGAAAAAGAAGGATTTGTTAAGTCTCCGATAGAGACTTAAATTCCACTGGAGATGAGCCCGTCTTTCAGCCAGATCACCCGGTCGGCATATCTGGCATCTTCCGGTTCATGGGTAACCATGATGATTGTCTGTTTCAATTCCTGGTTCAGCCTTTTAAACAAGTCCAGGATGATTTTGGCTGAATTGATATCGAGGCTGGCGGTTGGCTCATCGGCGAAGAGAATTTTGGGCTGGTTGATCAAAGCGCGGGCGATGGCAGCTCTCTGCTGTTCTCCACCCGAAACCTCGCTTGGATAGTGGGTGAGGCGCTCCCCCAGCCCCACTGTTTCCAGGATTTCCCGGGCCCGCTGGCGGTAACGGTCCTCTCTGTGCAGACACACTGCTGGAAGATACGTATTTTCCAGTATGGTCATTTCGGAGATCAGGGAAAATTCCTGGAAAACATAGCCCAGACAGCTCAATCTGAATTTGGCCTGCTTCTCCGAAGACAGCCGCAGTACATCAACGCCATCGATAATAATTTCTCCGGCGGTAGGTGAATCCAGCAGCCCCAGCATGTGCAGCAGGGTCGATTTCCCGGACCCGCTCCGTCCCATGATAGCTACGAATTCTCCTGGTTCAACGTCAAGAGAAACTCCCTTCAGGGCATGAGTCGCCGTATCGCCTTTTCCGTATGTTTTTTTCAGATCTGTAACGACAATCATTTTTCAGGATTTAAGTTTCAGGTTCTAAATGTTAAATTCGGTGAAGGGGTGTTTTTTTGCTCTCCCATTTCTCGAAATATGTGATCGGTTACCTGATAACTCCCTCTTTATTTAAACTAGTTCCCCCAGATGGCTTTGATTATACTTTCACGCGTAATGTTGAGTACCGGGATGGTACCTGCCAGCAATGCCGCTGCCAGCAGTCCAATGATGCCGTTGCGTATGGTTGCCATATCTATAGTAATGCTCACCAGCCCGACCGGCAGTTCAATGGGATGGGAGTCAAAATAGGGTTTGATGATATAACCCAGGATAATCCCGCCAAAAATAATACCCAGTGAGGCATAGAGTAAAGCCTGGACTATATAAGAGGTCATCACTACATCCCGGTTGATGCCGATAGCTCGCAAAATGCCGATCTGCCTTTTTCTATTGCTGACATTTATATATATCACAATAAACATAACAACGCCGGCCACAACCAGGGCAATTCCGCCGATGAGGGAAGCAATAATATTAAAACTGGAAATGATGCCGCCGACGCTCCCACCATAGTCCGTCCAGTGCCGCGCCTGCCCATTGATTCCCAGGGCTTTTATATCGGAAAGGACCTGGTCCTCATCATCGTTGTCTTGAATACGGACCAATATCTGACTGGCGCGGTCCGCTCCCGTAGCCGGACTTAATACCGAGCGCATTTCTTTGATAGTTACATAGGCTGTCCGGTTAGCTTCCTCCTGCCGGGCTTTGAAAATTCCTTTAACGGTATTTTGTCGCTGAATATTACCGGGATAGGTTAACCTTACCTTATCCCCCACCTTAACGCCTTCCAGCGTCAAAAAGGGTTGATTATTCGCCTCCGGCCCGCCGCTGATTTCGACCCCCAACACTATCTGGTCACGGTCTTCAGGGTCCAGATAGCTTCCGGCGATCAGGCTGTTGTGGATAGTGGTTACATTTGTTTCTTTCTGCGGATCAACGCCGATAACTCTCCATTCGCCGCTTTGCCCTTTCTTCTGGTCGGCGGTTTTCCGTTGCCAGTTGTATTCGAAGAA
>CAZELW010000122.1:3524-5084 GCA_964513135.1 uncultured Dehalococcoidales bacterium | reverse complement strand
CTATGACCTTTTCAATGACCGGATTGGGCATCATCACTGTGGGAGTGGGCGTTCCGGTAGAATTACCGGCGCCGCTGGCAACCCCGAAACAGCCGGTGACTGAAAAGAGGATGGTTATTATCAGGGCGATCAGGCATATTAATCGATAATTCTGCATTTGTTCCTCCCGCTGGAGACCTTAACCTTGCCATAAGTATAGCAACAAGAATGGAGGGGTGCAATAGCCTGTAAGGTAGGCTGGCTTCCGGTTTTTGCTTTGCCGTATAATACCGGTTTCAACGTAAGGGATTTCGGTAGAGAAGGTCAGGTTTTGGAATAGAGAATATATTTTCCTTTGAGGGTTTTTCGCAGCTTGCCTTCCCAGCGCATATGCTCCACATGGGCGATAGTTTCGGTTATCGCCATACGCTTGTGAAATGGAACGAAATTATCAAAGGAAAGCCCGGGTATTTCCCAGGAGATATTGGCCGCTATCTCATAAGCGTTGTAAGTCCCGTTTCCGATAAATTTTTCAATCTCATTTTCTCTGGACTGATGGTGGTCGAGGATGGCCTTGACTCTGCCTTTAAGGTCGGAAAATGAATACTGGTGGCCGGGGTGCACCTGCGTTACCGGCAGGTTGGCGAGTTTACCCAGCGCATAGAGGTAGTCTCCCAGAGGATTATCTCCAGACAGTATATGGTAGCTGATATTAGGGGTGATATTCGGTAAAATATGGTCGCCGGAAAAAAGAAAGCCGTTCCCGTGTTCAAACAGGCAGATATGACCCGGTGAGTGTCCGGGAGTCCAGATGGCCTCCAGTTGATAAATTCCGGTATCAATGATCTCGCCGCTGTACAGGATGTGGTCGGGGTCCGTGATAGTTACCAGTTCCAGGGCGGGCATGAAGGCCATCTCCAGGTCTCCAATCAGATTTACCGGTACACCGTGGTTGATCAACAAAATGGACATCTTTTCCTGAGGCTCGGAAAACCTGATGTAACGCGATTCCATCAGGTTCAATTCCCAGCGGTGCATTAATATCTGGATCCTTGGAGACAGGTGCTTGATCTTTCCGGCCAGTCCGAAGTGGTCGGGGTGACAGTGAGTGATGATAATCGTGCTGATGTCTTTTAAAGAAAGGCCCAGGCTGCTGAGGGTGGTGTTCATGAATTCCAGCGAACCGGGGGAGGACCAGCCGGTATCTATCAGGAACCAGCCGTGCGTACCTTCTACCAGGTAAACATTCACATATGGAAGCGGAACAGTCTGGTCTTCCGACAGTGGTGCGCGTATTTGATAAATGCCCCGGACGATTTCCCGGATGGACTTATCGCGTCCATCTTCCGGTTTTCTGGGTGTTTCACTGCTCATTCTATTCCTAAGCATATTGTTTTGGCCGGCTGTTGTCAAATAACTTGCTCTCTATTATTCTACTGGAGGCAGCCGTTATTCATGAGAAGGGTTTTCAATTCTGATTGGCGAGAGACGGCATTTGGGGGAAGGGGCCGGTTGGCTTCCGGTTCAAGTCCGGAATCGAGAGAAGACCGGACATTGACGGTGCCGGTTGAACGGCGCCGG
>CAZELW010000122.1:0-3424 GCA_964513135.1 uncultured Dehalococcoidales bacterium | reverse complement strand
GCCGGTTGAACGGCGCCGGGATCAGACGGTCGGCCCGGCGGCCCGCTGTTCATGGCGGTTATTCGAAATCGATTTGACTGGCTGGGTATTTTGCTCTCCGCTACCATAGTTCTCATCGGGAGGAATGGGCTCGGTGAAAACTATTTCCAGGTCCTTTCCTTCCAGAGTCTCAGTCACGATCAGTTTTTCGGCCAGATGGATCAGCCGGAGACGGTTCTCCTTCAATATCTTCCTGGCTGTTTCATCGGCCGAATCAATTAAATTCCGCACTTCCTCATCGATCTGCCTGGCCACTTCTTCACTGTAGTCCCGGCGCTGCATGCCGAGGTAGGTCTCGTCTTCTTCTCCTTCGCCGAAAGTCCTTAACGGAAGGCTTTCACTCATTCCATATTCAGTGATCATCTTTCTGGCGATGGCGGTAGCCTGTTTGATATCGCTGTGCGGTCCGGTGGTCACTTCATGAAATATCATCTCCTCGGCCACATGACCACCCAATAAGGTGGCCAGCATGTCCTTGAATTGCGAGCGAGTCATCAGATAGCGCTCCTCGGTGGGCAGCAGACGGGTGTAGCCGCCCATACCGCCCCGGGTGATAATAGAAATTTTATGCACCGGATCGGCATTAGGCAGCATTCGGGCCACCAGGGCATGGCCAGCCTCATGGTAAGCCGCAATTCGTCTCTCTTGCTGGCTGATTTTCCGGCTTTTTTTCTGAGGACCGGCTACAATCCGGTCAATAGCTTCTTCCATCTCTATCATGCTGATGGTGGTCTCGTTGCGCCGGGCAGTCAGGATAGCCGCTTCATTCACCAGGTTTGCCAGATCGGCCCCGCTGAAGCCGTGGGTCTCTTTGGCGATTGTTTCCAGGTCAACCGATTTATGCAGCGGTTTGCCCACCGCGTGAACTTTCAATATGGCCAGGCGCTCACCGACGTCCGGCAGTTCGAGAGTGACGCGCCTGTCAAAACGGCCGGGACGCAGCAGGGCCGGGTCCAGCACGTCCGGGCGGTTGGTGGCTGCCAGGACGATAACTCCAGTATTAGGAGTAAATCCGTCCATTTCAGTCAAAATCTGGTTAAGGGTCTGTTCTCTCTCCTCATGGCTGCTGCCGCTTAAGCCGCTGCCCCGGCGGCGGCCGACGGCATCTATCTCATCGATAAATATAATGCAGGGTCTATTCTGCTTGGCCTGCTCGAACAGGTCCCTGACACGGGACGCCCCCACCCCGACGAAGACCTCCACAAACTCACTGCCGCTGATCGAGAAAAAGGGCACCCCGGCTTCTCCGGCGACCGCCCTGGCAAGCAGGGTTTTTCCGGTGCCGGGAGGGCCCACCAGCAGGATGCCTTTGGGTATCCGGGCTCCTACCGCCTGGAACTTGCTGCGGTTCTTCAGGAAATCGACTACTTCATGGAGGTCCTGTTTGGCTTCCTCCTCCCCGGCGACATCGGAAAAAGTGACGCCGGGAGTATTGCCTGTGCCCAGCCTGGCCCGGCTGCGGCTGTAATTGCCTGTCTGGCCCCTGATGCTGCTGCCGGAGCGAAACAGGAAGAACAGGAGAAAGAATAATAATATCAGGGGCAGCCAGCTTATCAGGGCAGTGCCAAGGTTGTTATCGGTAGATATGGTGGAGAAGCGGGCAGGCAAAACCAGCCCCAGTTCTTGCAGTTCAGCCAGATTGAGGTTGCCTGTTCTGGCCGCGAGTTGCGATCCGCTTGATATCTGTACCGGACTCCCGTTCACATCAGTGATCTGTATAGGAGGGCCGTCGACAGTAGCGGTGAGAATCATGATGCCGTTGCTGGTGTCCAGGGTGATGCTCTCGACATTATTCGACTGTGAAAGGGCGATAGCCTCACTCAGGTCAACCTCGATAGCATTGGTAGGAATGGCAGGGCCGCAGGAGGTCAATATCAGGATAACGGCCGCAAAAACTATACCGGCTGCGTACCGGCAGGTCCTTTTAATTAAGGATATCATCCTTCCCCTTCCTCTCCACCCCCTGGCAACAAAGCAGTCTGCTCTGAATATATTATAGCTATTCTATTAATTAAGTGTCAGATGCTCTGGACTAATCGTATGGCCGGTCTTATAATAATTACTATAATTATTACTGGTGGTTCCTGAAAATACAACAGGTACCAGGGTCTTTCATCTCTTTCAGGCCCGTTCAGGCGGAAACCGGAACCCACATATATCAGGTGGACACACTTTCACCGGGATGTGAAAAGACTCCACAGCGGAGTAAGAGGAGTACGGTCCGGCTATGAGCAAACGCGCTGTCGCAGTTTTATTCGCCTGCTTTTGCACAGTCCTGGCAGTTTATTCTATCCGCTACAGCTATGGCACACTGCTCCCGGAAATGCTTCCCGTACTTGGCATCACCAATGCCGAGGCCGGCCTGATTTATTCCTCGTATTTCATCGCCTATACCGTTCTTTCTCCCGTCCTGGGTATAATTTCCGACCGGGTTGATGTGAGGCTGCTCCTCGCTGTCTTTATCGCCCTGATGGGAGCGGGCACTTTTCTGATGCAGTATTCGAACTCGCTGTTACAGGCCAGTCTATTTTTCACGCTGGCCGGTGTCGGCGCTTCCGCCGGCTGGGCCCCGGTAATGTCACTTGCCCAGCGGTGGGTCAGCGATAAACGGCGGGGAATGAGCCTGTCGCTCATTGATGCCGGGAGTTCGCTGGGAGTGATGGCAGCCGGACTGCTGGCCCCGCTGGCGGTAGTTTATTCAGGATGGCAAACCGGATGGATGGTGCTGGGTATCTTTGGTCTGGCCCTGGGTCTGTTGAATTACCTGTGTATACGCAACTATCCCCGGAATCAGGCCGTCCGGCCCGCTGGAAGGACGGCCGGGTGGATTAGCAGTCTGGGGCAGACCTATAAAATTATTCTCACGGATAAGCGCTTCTGGCTTATCGGCCTGGCATATCTCCTTACCGGCTTCGCTATAATCATTCCCTTTACTTTTCTGAGTACTTACGCTTTCAAGGAGCTTTCCTTTTCCTATGATTCGGCGACCCTGCTGATAACTATTATCGGGGTAGGAGCGATTACCGGAAAGATAACGCTGGGCCCGCTTTCCGATAAAGTGGGACGCATCAAGATCATGCTCTTGTGTGCGGCCTTGATCGGAGGGGGCTGTCTGGGAATCGCCTACAGCCGGGGCTGGATTTTAATGGCAATTTGCGCTGTTTACGGAATCGGCTACGGCGCTTGCTGGGCTATGTATGCGGCCTGCGCGGCGGACTTCTTCTCAAGGCAGGCCGCCGGAGGCATTATCGGGCTCTGGACTTTCCTCATGGGAGCCGGTTCGATAGTAGCTCCCATTATCTCCGGCTGGTCGGCCGATGTCACGGGCACTTTGCAGTGGGCTTTTGTCATCGCCGGGACCGCCGGAGTCGTCTCCCTGGTGCTG
>CAZELW010000121.1:0-5111 GCA_964513135.1 uncultured Dehalococcoidales bacterium | reverse complement strand
GCCCCGCGAAGAGGACCTGCATCTACTGGATACTGCCCCGGAGAAAGTCCGTGGGCGGCATTATGATTTCGTGTGCAACGGTTTCGAAATTGCCGGAGGCAGTATCCGCATTCATAACGCGGAACTCCAGCGCCGCATATTTCGTCTGTTTGGGCATTCGGATGAAAGGATAGACAAGTTGTTCGGGCATCTTCTGGAGGCTTTTGAGTACGGTGCTCCTCCTCACGGCGGAGTGGCTCCCGGAGTCGACCGCTTTGTAATGTTGCTGGCCGGCGAGGAAACGATCAGGGACGTCATCGCTTTTCCGAAGAACCAGAGCGCCTATGATATGATGTTTGACGCCCCGGATGAGGTAAGCCAGAAGCAGATCGACGAAATCCATATTAAAATAGTCCCGGGACCGGACTCGTTTCAATAGACCGTATAGAATATAAATAGACTATATAATTTTCGTGGGAGGACGTGTGAAAGCTAATTTAGAAAAAACGGAAAATCGCCAGGCGTATCTGACAATTGAGATGGAACCGGCAGAGGTGGAAGAGGGTTTAAGCAAAGCTTATAACCGCCTGGTAAAAAAAGCCAATATCCCCGGCTTCCGTAAGGGCAAAGCCCCCAGATCGATTCTGGAGCAGTTCTACGGTAAAGAAGCCTTACTGGAAGACGCTGTTGAGCATATGGCCCCGGAAGCTTATGAGAAAGCCATTAAGGAACAGGACCTGAAGCCGATTGCCCGACCGGAAATACAACTGGACAAGACCGAGCCGGTGACCTATAAAGTTGTCGTTGCTCTTGAGCCGGTGGTCAAACTCGGCGACTATCATCAGATAAAAATATCCCCGGAAAAGGTAGAAGTAAAAGAAGAGGATGTTGAAAAGGCCCTGGAGCAAATCCGCCATCAGCATTCTATCTGGGAACCAGTGGACCGGCAGGTCAATTCCCGTGACCAGGTGACCCTGGATATCGAGAGCAAGATCGGAGATGACCCTTATATTAATCAGAAAGACGCCGAGTACCAGGTGGAGAAGGGCTCCGAATTCCCTATCAAGGGCTTTTCTGAAGAGCTTATCGGCATGAAAAAGGATGAGACCAAAGAGTTCAAGCTGACTTTTCCCGAGGACTATGGGCGGGCTGAGCTGGCTGGTAAAGAGGCCTCTTTTAAGGTGACTATCAAAGAAATAAAACAGGAAAAATTGCCGGAACTGGATGATGAGCTGGCCAGGAGCGTGAATAAAGATTTTAAGGACCTGGCAGAGTTGCGGAGCAAGGTAACCGAAAGTTTACAGAAGAACGCTGAGGAAACGGCGAAAAGAGAATTCGAGCAAAAGGTAGTCGATGAGGTAGTCAAACAGGCTGAGGTCGAGTATCCTCCCATAATGGAAGAGGAGGAGATTGACAACCTTATCCGTCAGCAGATGCGCCGATGGCAGGTGGATGAGAGAGGGATGGATGCCTATTTGCAGAGCATTCAGAAAACCCCGGAACAGTTCCGGGACGAACTGAAACCGGCAGCCATTAAAAACCTGAAACAGTCACTGGTATTGACGGAAGTTGCCCGCGCTGAAAATATCCCGATAGGTCCTTCTGATATAGAGAGTGAAATAGAATCCATGACCAAAGATATCCCGGCAGAACGCAAAGAGAAGCTGGTGGAGTTCTTGAAAATGCCGCAAACCCAGGCTAACCTGGCGGCAACTATTGTGACCCGCAGAACTGTTGAGAGATTAACGGAAATCGCTGGAGGCACCGGCGAGACCGTAGAAAAAGCCGAAGAAAAAACTGAAGCCGTTGAAGCTAAAGAAGCGGAAGCGGAGCAAAAGGAGGAGACCAAATGATAGATCCCAGTAGCGTTATCCCGATGGTGGTAGAAACCGGGGCCAGGGGTGAAAGAGCTTTCGATATTTATTCTCTCCTTTTAAGGGAACGTATCATCATGTTGAATATGCCGATCAGTGACCAGGTGGCAAACGTGGTGATCTCTCAACTTTTGTACCTGGATAGGGAGGACCCTGACAAAGATATCAGCCTGTATATACATTCTCCGGGAGGTGTGGTAACAGCCGGACTGGCTATCTACGATACTATGCAGCTTATCCGCCCGGATGTTTCGACGATTTGCCTGGGCATGGCTGCCAGTATGGCTACCATCTTGTTGACTGCCGGAGCCAAAGGCAAACGCTATGCGCTACCGCATGCCACCATCCATATGCACCAGGTACTGGGCGGCGCCCAGGGCCAGGCAGCGGATGTGGTTATCGCAGCCAAGGAAATCATGCGCCTCAACGATATTATCCATGATATTCTGGCCAAACATACCGGTCAGGCAATAGAGAAAGTGGCGCACGATTCCGACCGCGATTTTTATCTGAATGCCCAGCAGGCTATCGAATACGGCCTGATTGACCAGGTGCTGGAAAAGAAGCAGAGCACCGGCAAGCCAACCTCCTAGCGTCTCTCCGAATAACCGGAAAGTATAAAGTCCTGCGGGTCTGCAGACCTGCAGGACTTTCTTTAACCAAAGCTTGTAATTGGTAGCCTGTTGTTATACAAGATAATAGGGGGAGTGACCGGTATTATTTTTATTTAATGCTCCTGCCTATCATGTTTCCGGCCTCCCCCGAGATAAGGGCAATCCTATACAGCTATCCCCACCCTGGCGCCTTCGGCGATGGCATCGATGGCCTTGCGGGCTTCCACCGCGTCCCCGATCACATACAGCTCTTTCACCTTCCCTTTGAGGGCAGTCTCCAGGGGATTGTAAGCCCGGTAGCCCATGGCCAACACCACCGTTCCGAATCCGGTCAGCCTCTTCTCCTGATTGTCCTGTTGATAGACCACCCCGTCATCCAGGAACTCGGTCACTTTGGCGTTCAGGCTTTTTTAATCCTGGCCCACATACTGTAGAGGTGGGTAACCGGGCTGGCGCGGTGTCCGAAGACCTTTCCCTGACGGAGCGAGGTAAGAAAATCAGATATACCTTTGAACTCAGGCATCTCGATATAAGCGTTGCCAATCTCAAAAGCACAGTGAGCATCGCTCCCGGCGCTGCCGGGCAGATGGTGTTCACTGGCAAACTGGCTGGCCTGCCGGCAACTGCTCATCAGGGGGTTGCGGGCATTGAATACCTCCACCAGGTCGATCTGTCCGCATATTTCATCCATGGTATCGGCTTTAAGGGAATCGCTGCGGAATTTATCGAAGGGGTGCTGGGCGCAGAAAAGACCGCCCTGTTCCTTAATGCGCCGGATGCTTTCTTCGAGCGAGAGACCGCTGGGGATAAGCTCAGTCAGGAACATCCCCATAATTTCTCCACGGGTAGTCAGGATCTCCTCGGCGACAATGACATAAAAGGGGGCTATTTTCTTCAACTTCAGGGCACCCTCGATAGCGCCGTGATCGGCGAGAGCAATACAGTTAATACCCTTTTTCTGACAGGTATGGATAATCTGGTCCAGGGAAGTATTGCAGTCCATGGAATATCGCGAATGAATATGAAAATCGGCTTTCAGCAAAATATTACTCCTTGATGCTCTCATGATATTACATTCACCGTGCTCTCATTCTGCTCCGGCATAACGGGTGAACAGGAGGCAGACCGCCGCGGAGAAGAAAGGCATCCAGCGATGACAGTTGTTAATCGAACTAGATATCCCGGACTTCACTTTCGCGCCGAGGATATCACTCTGATTGTACCATTTTCGAGGACCACGTCGTCCTCGATTCTAATGCCGCCCCACCCGCTGAGATAAATACCCGGTTCGACCGTAAAGACCATTCCGTCGGCCAGAACGTCGCTGGAATTTGGGCCCAGGCGCGGACCTTCATGAGTAACCAACCCGATGCCGTGCCCCAAGCTATGCCCGAAGGCGTCTCCATAGCCGGCATTGCGGATAACCTCCCGGGCAATGGCGTCCGCTTCCTGACCGGTCATCCCGGACCGGATACCCGAAATGGCCGCCTGCTGCGCGTTTAATACGATATCATACACCCTCTTGAACGTAGTATCCGGCTGACCGACGCAGAGAGTCCGGGTCAAATCGCTCCCGTAGCCATTGTATTTGGCCCCGAAATCAATGACAACCGGTTCACCCTCACGGATTTGGTAGTCTGAGGGCCTGGCGTGGGGGAGGGCGGCGTTGGCCCCGGAGGCGACGATGATCTCAAAGGGGACCGTCTGGCTGCCGTTTTCACGCAAAAATCTCTCGAGTTCCCACGCCAGCTCCTTTTCCGTCATGCCGGCCCGAATGACCTTTTCAATATGGGCAAAAGCCGCATCAGCGATCCGGGCAGCTTTGACGATCAAATCGATCTCATCCCGGTCTTTCACCATCCTGAGCGCTTCAACCAGTCCTTTCGCCGGGACCAGTTCAAGGTCGGGCCGGGCCCTTTGCATGATTTCGCTGATTTGCTGGTAAGCGGCAAAGGAGAGATGGCTGCTTTCGAAGCCCAGTCTCTGCAGAGGCAGACCGGCAAGAAGGTCCGGCAGCCAGTCTTCCATCTTGCCCGTTATCCGACATATCCGGCAGTTCGGCGACTGCCGTTCGACCTGCTCGATATAGCGGAAATCAGTGACGACAACAAACGTGTCCTGAGTAACCAGGAGGTAGCCTTCCAGTCCTTCGCAGTCTGAAAGGTAAAAAATATTATCTGGCTGTGATATCAAGAGCGCATCCAGATTGCTCTCAGACAGCTTTCGGCGGAGCTTCTGTAACCTGGTTCCGGTTTCCATCGACATTATCCTTTTCCTGCGCCATGGGGTGCGCAGACAGATATACTTTCCGGGCTTGCTGCCGGGTGACGTGGGTATAAATTTGAGTAGAGGAGAGATCGGCATGTCCCAGCAATTCCTGGACTACCCGCAAATCAGCCCCACCGTCCAGCATATGAGTGGCGAAGGTATGGCGCAGGACATGCGGGTGAACATCCTTCTGGATCCCGACAGCGGCGGCATAATGTTTCATTATCTTCTGTATTCCCCGCATACTCAGCCGCCAGCCTCTGCGATTCAAAAACAGGGCTTTTTCACGGCGCTTTCCGGCCAACTTCGGCCGGCCTTTATTAATATAAACCAGATCGGAAGAGCGTCGTGTAGGGAAAGAGTGTAGGATAGGGTG
>CAZELW010000120.1:0-5141 GCA_964513135.1 uncultured Dehalococcoidales bacterium | reverse complement strand
GCGATAATGAGCGGTGACTGGAGTTCAGACGTGTGCTCTTCCGATCTCCTCAAACAACCCATGATACTTGGCTATCTGGTGGCCGGAGTCATTATCGGCCCTTACACCCCTCCCTTCAGTTTTATAGAGCAGCAGGAAGTCTTCAGCGCCACTGCTGACCTGGGAGTCATTCTTCTGCTCTTCGGCATCGGGTTGCACTTTCCGGTATCCAAGCTCAGGCTGGTCGGTAAGGTATCGGTAGGGGTGGCCGTTATTGAGATCGTCTTCATGCTGGCTATCAGTTTCGCTATCAGTATGTTGCTCGGATGGTCTCTATTGGACGCCCTTTTTCTGGGTACCGCTCTGGCCAGCAGCAGCACTACCATTATTGCCAAAGTTCTGGGCGATATGGGTAAGCTGAAAGATACTCCGGCCCTGATCATGATGGGTGTTTTAATTGTGGAAGACCTGATAGTGGTGGGGATTCTGGCAGTTATCGTTCCCCTGGGACAGACCGGGGCCATGGATATACTCAGTATCGGCCTCATCGTGGGTAAAATCCTGGCTTTTATTATCCTTTCGCTGACACTGGGACTATTGCTGGTCCCTCGCATCATTAATCGAATGTCCGGTCATAACGAGGTCTTGCTTCTGATTGTGCTGGGCATGGCTTTCGGTTTATCCTTCGTCGCTGATCTTTTTGGCTTCTCTATGGCCATCGGCGCCTTCCTGATGGGCGTCATAGTGGCCGGGTCCAAACCGGTAGACAGCATCATTGGCATTATTGCCCCGGTTAAAGACATGTTTGCCGCCATATTCTTCGTCTCCATCGGGGCCCTGATAGATGTTACTCAATTCCGTGAATTTTTGTTGCCGGCATTGTTGATCACCGCCCTGATGGTTGCCGGCAAGATGATAGGGTGCGGTTTCGGTACTCGCGTCTGCGGCTTTAATTTGCCTACTTCGGTTAAGGTGGGGTTGGGAATGAGTCAGATCGGAGAATTTGCCTTTATCGTTATGAAGGCCGGCCAGGACGCTAATCTCATCAGCCCTTTCCTGTTTGCCACAGTAGGCGTCGCTGCCGGCATTACTACTTTTCTGACCCCATACCTTATCAAATTTAGCTACAAAATCAATTTTGACAGATTGAGAATCCGCGTTCGAAGCACTTGAGCTTTCCCGGTATCGTTATGCCGGCCTCGCCGGAACGGATGGGGCATACTCTGGTAAGAGGCCCTGTCCGGCGCTGTAATCGCCTCCCCCCGCCCCGGCCCTCTGGGGAACAATGATATAATATAACTATACTTTGCATGAGGAGGTTGATATGGGCTATCTGCCGGATATCTATAAGGACTTTATCAAGCAGTATCCTGACATCAATAAAAACTACGATTCTCTGGCCAATGCCTGCCACAAAGCCGGGCCGCTGGATAAAAAAACGCGGCGGCTGGTGAAGCTGGGCATAGCTATCGGGCTGAATTCGGAAGGCGGTGTGCGCTCCCACGCCCGGAGAGCACTGGAAGAAGGCGTCTCTCCGGACGAAGTGCGTCACGTGGTCTTGATGGCTTTCACTACAGCCGGTTTCCCGTACATGATTGCCGCCCACAAGTGGGTAGAAGAAGTTATTTCGAAGTCCAAAGAGTAATACTATAAACTGGATGTAATCATCGTGTCTTCGAAATTGACGATAAGCTTTTCTACCTCTTCCGGTTCGTTGCAGAATGCATAGACGCTTTCCGTACTGATAACTCCGTCTTTGTGCAGGCTGACCAGTGCCTGGTCCAGAAGCTGCATCCCCATGCGCGCGTTGGTACGGATAGCGTTGGGCAACTGGTGTATTTTCCCTTCCCGGATCAGGTTGCGGACTGCCGGATTTGCCAGCATAATCTCGACCGCCGCCGCCCGGCCCTTGCCGCCCACCCTGGGCACCAGGGCCTGGCATAAAATGCCGTTTAACAGCGAAGCCATACGGGTCTGTGCCAGTCCGCGTTCGTGGGGTGGAAACATGTCTATAATACGTTCGACAGCCTGGTAAGAGCTGGGAGCATGGCCGGTGGTCAGGACCAGATGGCCGGTCTCAGCGATGGTCAGAGCCGCGGAAGCTGTTTCCAGGTCGCGCATTTCTCCCACCAGTATGACATCGGGGTCCTGGCGCAGCACGTGCCTTAGAGCTTCCGCAAAGGAATGCGTATCACCGCCCAGTTCTCTCTGAGTGATGCTGCACTTATCGCTGGTATAGACGTACTCAATAGGGTCCTCAATGGTCACAATGCGGCGCTTTTCTTTATGGTTCAGATAGTTGATCATGGCGGCCAGTGTGGTCGATTTACCGCTGCCGGTAGGACCGCTGACAATCAACATGCCTCGCGGCCTGAGTATCAGGTCCTTGCAAATTTCGGGTAAATCCAGGGTATCGATATCCGGTATTGAGCTGGGTATCAAACGCATGACCATGCTTATCGTGCCGCGTTGCATGGCCGCATTGCACCGCACGCGTACCAGGTCGGGAATAGAGTAGCCCCAGTCCAGCTCCAGGTCTCTATAAAATGTCTTCCTCTCTTCATCCGTGGTAATCTGATTAAAAGCGTCTTCCATTTCTGCCGGGGTAAGAAGGTTGTTGTCGTCAGCCTGCACCAGTTGGCCGTTCAGTCTCAACATTGCAGGACAGCCGCATGACAGGTGGAGGTCTGAAGCTCCCCTGATTTTGGCGATCCGGATAAGGGTGATGACGTCGATTTCGCTCATTTGTCTCTCCTCATGGTCAGGGTGAATTCAACATAGCTTTCCTGCTTTTCTTCCCCTGGGAAGAAGTTAAGCTCGGAGACAGTGGTGGAAGCGAACCGCATGGTATTGTCCAGGGTTCTGGCATAGGCCAGGACATCTGCCTCCTGAGGAGCTTTACCGGCGATTATAACGTTTCCTTCGCTTTCCCTGATATCTTTCAAAAACACGCTGGACGGTGCTCCGCTCAAAACTGCATTCAAGTCTCCGTTTATTATTCCCTGCTGTATCCTCATGTCATCCAGAGAACTCTGGATGTTGTCGTAGTTTAGCTTTACGGCTGCCAGTTGTGTTTCCAGGTCTGTCACGGTTGTCTTCAATTCCTGCCGCAGCACCGTTTTCTTGTTGACTTCCAGATTGGTCGCGTCCAGTTCTTTCTGCAGGGACTCAATATTCGAGGCGGAGCTTTGCATCATCAGCAGCAGCGGGACTACCAGCCCGCAGACGGCTGCTCCGCCGGGTATGCCCACCATTTTCGGCCAGGAAAGGGACCGGGTGCAGTAAGGAGCGGGAAGCACGTTCAGGTTAGATAACTGGAAGTTGACTTCGCGTCCGGCCGGAGCGGCGGCGATAGCCATAGCGATGTTAATCAGATGGCGCTGTTCAATGGCCTGCGTTCCGGTCATTTCAAAAGACAATATCTTGACCGGATGGCCTAACTGCTCTGCCAGCGGCTGATGCAGCTCCGGCCTGGTCAGCAGGTCTCCGGAAATAAACAACGGCACCTCCGGGGTCAAAGGTGATTCGGGATTGTTGGAGTCATAGAATTTTATTGTGCGTTCCAGGTCGCTGGTGATCATCTCGATCTTCTTTTCCCAGGTCAGGTCTTCATTGGGCAGCGAGACTGTCCGGATGGGCTGGGCTATACCGTTCATCATGATAACGATATCGAACTCGCCGGGCTGAAGGTCTATCAGCATGGCGTCATTGACAGTCAGGGCCTTGGTCAATACCAGCGGTTTAATGGCCATTCTGTAGGGTTCCAGTCCGCCCGCCCTTACGGCCTTGATCAGCGAATCAGATGATTTGCGTGGGGTAGCTGCCACGAAGACCTGGGTCTTCCCTTTGCTGCTGGGCATGACCCTCCAGGTCAGGTAAAGCTGCTCCAACGGTACCGGCAAGACCCTTCTGGCTTCCCGGGCTACTGCTTCAGGCAGCATGGACTTGGGCAGGGGCGGTAAAGAAAGCGGACGGGTCAGGGAGTGCAGGCCGCTGTATCCCAGGATTATCTTTTTGGTCTTGACTTCCTGGGTCAGCACCAGTTTTTTTATCTGGGCTGCGACCTCGTTCTCCTTAAGCACTACCCCGTTTTTTACCAGGCCTGGTTCCAGCCGGACATCCGCCCATTTTTTAATCCTCTTGTGATATGAAACCATCAAGCGGATGCTGGTGTCGTCAATATAAACCGTGACTGTATCATTCCACATATTTATTCACCTTTATAGTTAAAAATAGTAATAGTGATATCGGCGTTAGCCGGTTCTATCTCCTGTCCCCCTCCACTGCCGGCATCCTGGGGCTCCGGATTGCGTATCTGGACCATCTTGACGGTGCTGGTGGGGAATTTCCGGCTGAGATCAACGACAAAGCTGGCGATGTTCTGGACGCTTCCCTCAACCGTCAGATTCAACGGCAAAGCCGTTCCTGCGAGGTCTTTCGTTCCGGTGCCGGACTCACCGGAAGAGGAGATATTGACGATATCCACACCCAGGCTCCGGGCTGTCTGGAGCACCGTATCCGTGGCGTCGATATTGTCATTGGGGACCGGAAGGCTGTTCAGGGCTGAATCAATCCGGTTTTTGTAATCTTGAATTTCCCGGGTGATCGTATCTTTTTGAGCTTCCAGGTCGTCGGTCCTGATCAGGGCCAGCTTTTGCCTGGCCTGGGTCAGGTTATATTCCAGTTCCCGTTCCTGTTTGGCCTGCTGGGTCCGCATATAACCCATGGTGATGCCGACAATCAGGAACACACCCACGACTATAAATATCACGGTCATTTTACTTATTTTCACTGGCCACCTCCGCTGCACAGGATAAGCACATTTTTATTCTTTTTAGCTGTTGGTTTTCCGTCTCCAGGCTCCTAAAATCCTCCCTGGGAATACATCCCATACATTGAGGAGACCAGGGTCATAGCCATCAGTCCTACCACCAGGCCTATTACTACGGTCATCACCGGTTGTATCATTCCGATCAGGGCTTTGGTCCGGTCTTCGGCCTCTGTCTCGTAGCTCTGAGCTACGGAAAGCAGAGTGCTGTCCAGGTTGCCTGTCTCTTCGCCGACCCTGACCATCTGTACCATCATGGGGAGGAAGATCGGGTGCTTGGCCATCGGGTGGGAAAGCCCCTCCCCCCCCAGCATATCGTCGCGAATGCTCATAA
>CAZELW010000119.1:3883-5152 GCA_964513135.1 uncultured Dehalococcoidales bacterium | reverse complement strand
CCGCAGGAGGCCGGATTTTACTATTGATGTGGAGGCTATTAAAGCCGCCATTAATCCCCGGACACGCGTGATATTTATTACTGTTCCCAATAACCCCACCGGCACTGTCGAGTCCAGGGAGGATATCCAGGAGCTTATCCGGACCGGTTTGCCGATAGTAGTTGATGAAGCCTATTTTGAGTTTTGCGGCCAGACGGCCGCTCCGCTGGTCCCGGAACATCCGAACCTGATGGTGCTCCGGACTTTCAGCAAATGGGCGGGAATCGCCGGGTTGCGGATCGGCTACGGAATCTTTACACCGCAGATCGCGGATATATTGATCAAAATAAAACCCCCGTATAATATTAATCTGGCGGCGGCGGTAGCCGCCCGCGAGTCGATCAAGGACCGGGCTTATTTGCTCGGCACCGTTCAGAAAATGATCGAAGAGCGCGGGAGACTGTTTCAAAAGCTGGAGCAGCTGGATTTTTTAAAGCCGCTCCCCTCGCAAGCTAATTTTATCCTCTGCGAGGTAATCAGGGGAGATGCCAGGTTTTATCAGGATGAGCTGGAGAAGCAAGGGATTTTGGTACGCTATTATAATACACCTCTGCTGCGAAATTACATCCGTATCAGCGCAGGAAAACCGGAGCAGACCGATAGAATTATTAAAGCGCTCAGTGAATTAGGGAGAAAGACTAATGGCTAGAAAATCCATCATCAAGAGAAATACCCAGGAAACCAGCGTTGCTCTGGAGCTGGACCTGGACGGGGCCGGGAGATGGGAACTCTGTACCGGAATCCGCTTTTTCGATCATATGCTTTCCCAGCTTGCCCAGCACGGCAGGTTCGATTTGAAATGTGCGGCCAACGGGGCTGACCAGCATCATGTTATTGAGGATGTGGGAATCAGCCTGGGCAAGGCCTTTGGAGAGGCCCTGGGCGATAAACGGGGAATTGTCCGCATGGGCAGTGCTATGGTGACGATGGATGATGCCCTGGCGACTGTAGCGGTAGACCTCAGCGGAAGGCCATATACTGTGCTGAACCTGTCACTTACAGGAAATGAATTAACGGGATTCCCTTCCGATATGATACGGCATTTTCTGGAGTCGTTTGCTGCCGAAGCTCGAATGAACCTGCATGTCAGGGTTGATTACGGGACTAACGATCATCATAAAGTCGAAGCAGTGTTTAAGGCCCTGGGACGGGCGCTGGATATGTCGACCAGGTTGGACCCGCGTATCGTGGATGGCCTGCCTACCACCAAGGACTTACTTTAGAGGGTGC
>CAZELW010000119.1:0-3873 GCA_964513135.1 uncultured Dehalococcoidales bacterium | reverse complement strand
GGTGCTGATTCGGCAGGGAGGTATAAAACGCTCTATTGTGCGGCTTCCCTATCCAGATGCTTCAGCCTATTCCAGCTTATTTCCGGTCAACCTCTCGAAGGCATTGCAGTATAGTTTAGCAGTGGATTCGATCACTTCAGGGGGCAGCAGGGGAGCCGGGGGTTCCCTGTTCCAGTTTGAACTGGCCAGCCAGTCACGTACAGGCTGTTTATCATAACTGGGCTGCGGTTGGCCGACTTTATACAGTTCTATATCCCAGAACCGGGAGGAGTCAGGAGTCAGCAATTCGTCTATCAGGACAAGCTTGTTGCCCTGCAGGCCAAACTCCATTTTAGTATCAGCGATAATAATACCCCGAGCCCGGGCAAAATCTCTGGCGAAATTATAAATACTCAGGCTGGCTGTCTTCAAATCATAGGCCAGGGTGGCATCCACCACTTCTTTCAAGGAGTTGAACGTCAATGGTATATCATGCCCCTTCTCGGCCTTGGTAGTAGGTGTAAAAAGAGGCTCGGGCAGTTCCTGGCTTTCCTGAAGACCTCTGGGCAATTGATACCCGCAGACAGAGCCTGTCTTTTTATATTCATCCCAGGCAGCGCCGGCCAGGTAGCCCCTAACGACACATTCGATGTTGATGCGGGCCATCTTCTTGACGAGCATTGAGCGGCCGAGAAGGTATTCCGGATATTTAAATCGTTTCCTGGCCGGGATAAAATCATCCAGGCGTTTGAGGTCTTCCAGGGGTTCTATCAGGTGGTTATTCATAATCTTACTGGTCTGTTCAAACCAGAAGGCCGATAACTTGTTCAATATTTTACCTTTACAGGGGATGCCGCAGGGCAATACAACATCAAAAGCGGAGATGCGGTCCGTCGCAACAATAAGCAGGAGATCGCCCAGATCGTAGGTATCCCGGACTTTCCCGCGGCCGAAGAGGGGCAGAGGTAGGTCGGTTTTCATCAATACCGATGCATCCATATTGGTAACTCCTGTTTTTTCAGTGTGTTCCTCAGTTTGATTGTATTGACCTGGATTTGGGTTTGCCGGCTGTTTTTTTAGAAGGTTCCCTCCACTGGGCTTTGGTCAGCCCCAACCGGTTGAAGATTTCATTAACATGGCCCAGATAATACTGATAGTCGAAAATCGATTCAAGCTCCTTAGCCGGGATGGTTGCCATAACCTCGGAATCGCGCTTGAGCAATGTCAGGAAACCGCTGGTGCCATTCCAGGCCTTCATGGCGTTTCTCTGTACCAGCTCATAGGCTTTCTGGCGGCTGAGACCTTTATCAATCAATGCCAGCATAACCCGCTGGGAAAAAACCAGCCCTTTGGTAAGCTCCAGGTTCTTCTTCATTCTTTGTGGAAATACCTGCAGGCCGGCCAGGACCGAGGTAAACAAATTCAGGATATAGTCGAGTGCCAGACAGGAGTCCGGGAGTATCAGCCTTTCATTAGAGGAGTGACTGATGTCCCTCTCATGCCAGAGAGCCTGGTTTTCCAATGCGGTCACCGAATGCCCACGAATCAGGCGGGCCAGTCCGCTGATTCTCTCGCCCAGTTCCGGATTACGTTTATGCGGCATGGCAGAAGAACCGGTCTGCCCGGATGAAAAAGGCTCCTCGACCTCATGTACTTCGGTCTTTTGAAGAGCTCTCAGTTCTGTGGCGAATTTGTCCAGCGAGCTGGCGATGACTGCCAGGGTCGTTACGAACTGGGCATGCCGGTCTCTCTGGAGAACCTGTGTGGAGATGGGGGCCGGCTGCAGACCCAGTTTAGCGCAGGCTCTCTCCTCTACCTCCGGCGGGACCGTGGCGTAAGTTCCTACCGCCCCCGAGATCTTTCCGACGGCAATCATCTTCCTGGCTTCAGCCAGCCGACGCTGGTTGCGCCGCATTTCGTCCATCCATACAGCCAGTTTTAAGCCGAAAGTGATCGGCTCGGCGTGTACGCCGTGGGTGCGCCCGATCATAATGGTATATTTGAACTCTATGGCCCTGCGGGCCAGTACATCGATCAGATTTTTGATGTCCTCCGCCAGGATGTCAGAAGCTTCTACCAGTTGTAAACTGGTGGCAGTATCCATTATATCCGAGGATGTTAAGCCCAGATGGATAAAGCGGGAATCTTCTCCAACGCTCTCAGCCACCGACCCGAGGAAGGCGGTCATATCATGGTGAGTCTCCTTAAGGATCTCTTCCATTCGCTTCATATTGCAGCGGGCCAGTTTTATCCTGGGCATCGAGCTTCTGGGGACAACTCCCAGTTCTGCCCAGGCGTCACAGACGGCGATTTCTACATCCAGCCACTTGCTGAATTTATTATTGTCGGACCACACTCGTTTCATTTCGGGTCGTGAATAGCGTTCGATCACGGTTTAGCTCCTTGCAAGGTCAGTCCTGTATTTCTCGTAAGCCTTGCGTATGCTGTCATATTTCAGTCCCAGGATTTCCGCGGCGAAATAGGCCGCATTCTTGACTCCCCAGCTTCCTACCGCCATGCAGGCCACGGGTATGCCGCCAGGCATCTGGACTATGGAGTAGAGGGCATCCATGCCTTTCAGGTCGCTGGTTGCCAGCGGCACCCCGATAACGGGCAGGGTGGTCCAGCTTGCCATGACACCGGGCAGGTGCGCTGCTCCCCCGGCGGCCGCGATGATAACCTCAATGCCCCGTCCGGCGGCCCCTGTGGCATATTCGCGAGCTTTTTCCGGGGTGCGGTGGGCGGAGATTATGGATACCTCATAGTCGATGCCGAACCCTCTCAGTATATCCATGGCCGGCTGCATCAGCTCATTATCTGATTTCGAGCCCATCACGATCGCTACTAACGGCATATATCACTCCACTTTAACAACTTTAAAATAAGGTGGTATCCTGTTATGAGCCAGGATTCAAGATTTATGAATTAAGAACCTTTATCCTCAAATCTATAATCACTGTCACTCAAACAGGGCAATGTCTTTGCGGTACTGGCTGCCGGCGAATTTGATTTTCGGCAGATTGGCGTATATCTTCTCACGGGCTTCTCTGGTTGTTTTTCCCATCGCCACCACCGTCAGGACCCGGCCTCCGCTGGTTAAAACCTGTCCGGGCTTATCACCGATACTGGTACCGGCATGGAAAACCAGTATATCCCGGTCTACTGTATCCAGTCCCGTGATAGGAAAACCGGTCTTATAATCGCCGGGGTATCCCTCCGAAGCCATGACCACGCCCACGCAGGCATCGCTGCTCCATTCCGCCTTTACTGAGCTCAAATTGCCGTTTATTACTCCGAAAATAATATCTACCAGGTCCGATTTTAACCGGGGCAGTGTGACCTGGCATTCCGGATCGCCGAAACGAGCATTAAATTCCAACACCCTGGGTTCATTATTATGTACCATAAGCCCGGCATACAGCACGCTCTGGTAAGGCCGTCCTTCGCTGTCCATGGCTTTGATGGTCGGTTCAATAATGCGGTCCAGTATTTTACGTTCCAACTCAGGAGTAAAGAAGTACGGGGGGCTGTAGCTCCCCATTCCGCCGGTATTAGGCCCCTGATCGCCGTCTTTCACCCGTTTGTAATCGCAGGCCGGGACCATGGGCATTATAGTCTTTCCATCGGAAAAAGCAAAATAGCTCATCTCTTTACCGATAAGTTTCTCTTCAATTATAACCTTATCACCGGCGGCCCCAAAAGTCTTTGTCTTCATCATGCCGGCGGCTGCTTCGAGTGCCTGGTCGATAGTTTCCGCCATGATTACGCCCTTGCCGGCTGCCAGACCGTCAGCTTTAACGACCAGCGGCGCTCCCTGCTGACGGATATAATCACTGGCTTCACTCAGGTCGGTAAAGGTCCGGCTTGCGGCGCAGGAAATCCCGTATTTTTGCA
>CAZELW010000118.1:0-5246 GCA_964513135.1 uncultured Dehalococcoidales bacterium | reverse complement strand
TTCCGTATTGCAGTATGCGGCAGGATTTGCCGGCAGAGGCCCGGGGATTATTCTTTAAATTGAAAATCATATATAACTTCGTTGAGCAGGAGCTTTTCCACGACATGCTTTTCCACGATCCGGACCGCAATATCCTTATTCACTTTTCCATAGGTTACGGCCGGTAAACCTTTTACTTTCACTTCCACCAGCGGCTCGGCATAACACATCCCGATGCAGCCGCACTTCTGGACCTTAATTGGCAAATTCCGCATCCGGGTCTCTTCAACCAAAGTGTCATAGATATTTTCCGCTCCGGCGGCGAGACCGCAGGTGCTCATCCCGACCTTAATATATTCTTCCTCGCCGTCAGTTTGCCGGCTTATCGCGTCCAGCGATTCTTTGCTATACTTTGACATGGTTATCCTCTTTGACAGACATGGAAAGGGTATCCATTATATCGGCCTTTTTTAATTTTCCGTAAATTTTCCCGTCAATCATTATCACCGGCGATAGGCCGCAGCATCCCAGGCAGCGGACTACTTCCAGATGGAACAGGCCGTCCCGTGTCGTTTCTCCCTCTTTGATATGAAGGATGCTTTTAATCTCCTCCAATATATCGGGAGCCCCGTTCAGATAACAGGCCGTGCCCATGCATACGGAGATGTTATGCCTGGCCGGAGGCACCAGCTTAAAGAAGTTATAAAAAGTAATAACTTCATAAATGCGGGCCAGCGGCACATTTAGCTCTTTAGCCAACACCAGGGACAACCCGCGGGGAATGTACCCGTGATGGTTCTGCACTTCATGGAGGATCATAATGAGGTTTCCCTCTTTATCTTTCCATTTCTGTACCAGGTTTTTTATTTCTAATAAGTTATTTTCTTCCACAATAGTACTCGCCAATATTTATTCAAATAACCAGGGAAACATGCGGATATAACTGTATTTTAACATATACCGGTCTATACATTCTTAGTCGATCTATAATAAGGGAATTGATCAGGAGGGCTAAGATCGATTAACAAGACTGCTGTATACCTGTACTATTATATAATGTGTATAATAATTATGCAATAAATTTTGGACACCTGAGGATCCTGCGGCTTGCCAGTTGGACGGTTACAGGTATGGCAGAAGGGAAAACAAAGGCGACTAAAAGCAGTAAAACAGGTAATACAACAGGCTGTGGAAGGGGGTCTGCCGGGGAGATATTTCGAGGCTCTTACTTCGTCTGGTTCTGAAGATACCTGGGTGTAGTATCTACCGTGGCTTTTGCCATATCAGCCAGGATGTCCTTATTGAGCACAACAACACGGTGTCTGCCCAGGCGGATGGCGCCCTTTTCTTCCATCACCTTCAAAGACCGGTTAACAACCTCGCGGCAGGTGCCGATCATACTGGCCATATCCTGCTGGGTGAGCCAGAGTCCCACTGTCGCCTCTTCTCCGGCGTATTTGCCCAGGAGCAACTTCGCCAACCTTCCCATTACCTGTGTAGAGGATAGCTCTTCTACCAGATTGGAATCACGGCGGATGCGATAGGCCAGGGCTTTAAGGATATTGATATAAATTCGAGGGTGCTCCTCCAGGATGGTCTTCAGGTCCTCTTTGCGGATAGCATAGAGGTGGACCGGCGTCATGGCCACCAGGCTGGCCTGATTGGTCCCGCCGTCAAACGTGGAAACATCATTGATGGACTCACCGGGCGGAGCGATGTGCAGGATTTGCTCTCTGCCGCTCTGGGAGGTCTTGTATACCTTTACCAGGCCGCCTATGAGAAAATACAGGTAGTCAGACCATTCGCCTTCAAAGAGGAAAATTTCCCCCTTGTTAACCGTCTTTTCCGTGATATACTTCTGGATCGACTCCAGTTCATCGTTATCCAGACCGGTGAAATAGTTTATTGATTTCAACAATTCAAGCTCGATAGCCATACTTGTACTATTAGTATACATGATTTCGACAAGAAATGCATCTTTCGATAATCACGGCATAGATTCATATGCAGTAAAGGTAAAAAATCAGGGCTTAATCCAGCAGATTAAGCCCTGACCGGAAATCTATTCATTGCTGTCCAGATCGCACCTCAGGCACCGGCTGGCTTCAGACACGGCTTCTTCGGGCGTGTAGCCGAGAACAGCTTCTTTAAAGGACGTTCTTCTTTCCTCCGGAGAAAGCTCGGTAATAGCTACCCGGCGCCTTTCACGGGTCTCCTCCTCAGCAGGCGGCTTATCGGAATAGTTAACGGGCTCATAGCCGTTGCGAGAGAACAGAGGAGATAAGGCTTCTCCGCGCAGGAAGCGTCCGATGGAGGAAGCCGCCCTCTGGCCGGAGGCAATCGCCTCGATTACTGTCAAAGGTCCGGTAAAGACATCTCCGCTCACGAAGACCCCTTTTTCATTGGCCATCAGCGTCCGGCGGTCAGCAATAATCCTTCCGTCTTTGGTGCGCTGCACTCCATCACGGCATAGCTCCAGTGTATCCGGTTCATGGCCGATAGCTTCTATGAGCATATCTACCTCCAGGCGGTAGGCGGAGTCGCTCAACGGTTGTGGCTTACGGCGGCCGCTATTGTCAAAATCAGCGAGCTCCATCCGGATGCATTCCAATCCGGTTATCTGACCGCTTTTACCCAGTACCCGTGCAGGTGCAGTCAAGTAATGGAATTGTATTCCTTCCTGTTCGGCGGCCACCAGTTCTTCAGCCTCGGCCGGCATATCGTTCTTTTCCCGGCGGTAGAGGATACGGACTGACTCGGCTCCCATTCTGATGGCCACTCTGGCCGCGTCAAGGGCTGAGTTGCCTCCGCCGACCACAGCTATCTTCCGGCCTATTTTCATCTCTTCTCCGAGATTCGCCGCCCTGAGGAACTCAACCGAGTCCATCACGCCCTTCAGGTCTTCCCCCGGAATTTTCATTCGGTTGCTCTTATGCGCTCCGACCGCGATCAAGACCGCCCTGTAGCCCTGGTCAAAAAGGGCTTCGATATTATCGATGCGGGTATTCAGCCTGATATCCACACCCAGATTCCGGACGTTATCTATTTCGCGGTTGAGCAGTTTCTTCGGTAAGCGATGTTCCGGGACACCGACGGCGAGCATGCCTCCAGCCACCGGAAGGGCTTCGAAAATGGTCGATTGATATCCCTCGATCGCCAGGTCCCAGGCCGCTGACAGCCCAGCCGGGCCAGCTCCTATGATGGCCACCTTCTCCGCTTTCCGGGCTTTCACCTGCGGTTTATATTCCAGGTTATGCTCGTAAGCATAATCCGCGGCGAACCGTTTCAGGTGTCGTATCGAGAGGGCTTCGTCAACCTGTGCCCGGCGGCATTTGCCCTGGCAGGTGGCCGGGCAGACCCGGCTGACGCTCAGCGGGAAGGGCATTTTTTGCATAATCATCTTAAAGGCTTCCTCGTGCCGGCCTTCCTTAATCAAAGCGATATAGCCCGGCACGTTCAAGCCCACCGGACAGGTATGCTGGCAGGGGGCCTTAAACAACGCCTGGCAGACCGCCGAGGGACATTTCTTATCGATAATATGGGCTTCATATTCGTCCCTGAAATAGCGCAAGGTAGTCAATACCGGGTTGGGAGCGGTCTGGCCGAGGCCGCAAATGGAGGCTGACTTGACCAGTTCGGTCAGGTCTTCCAACACCTTCAGGTCATTCAGGGTCGCCCGGCCTTCGGTGATTTTGCAGAGAATATCGTACATCTTGGGATTACCTTCGCGACAGGAGATGCATTTTCCGCAGGACTCGTCTTTGGTGAAGTCCAGGAAATACTTTGCCACATCCACCATGCAGCTATCCTCATCCATCACCACTACGCCGCCGGAGCCCATAATGGCCCCCAGGGGCGGAATAGAATCATAATCCACCGGCGTATTCAAGTGTTCAACCGGGATAACTCCTCCGGAAGGGCCTCCCAACTGGACACCCTTGAATTTCTTATTGTTCTGAATACCGCCTCCGATATCGAAAATAATTTTACCCAGGCTGGTACCCAGCGGGACTTCTATCAGGCCGGTATCCTTCACTTTGCCCACCAGGCAAAGGGTCTTGGTCCCCGGGGCGTTCCGGCTGCCGACGCCGGCAAACCAGTCCGCTCCGTTTAAAATAATGGGCGGAACATTAGACCAGGTCTCAACATTAGTGAGTGTCGTCGGTTTCCCGTAAAGACCTTCATTGGCCGGGAAGGGCGGCCGCTGGCGGGGGTTGCCCCTTTTCCCTTCCAGAGAGGTCAATAGAGCGGTTTCCTCCCCGCACACAAAAGCCCCGGCCCCCGGAAAGATGTCCAGGTCGAAATTGAACCAGGTCCCCAGTATATTTTCGCCGAGAAGTCCGTGATCCCTGGCCTGGCTGATAGCATGATCCAGGGTCTTGATCGCCAGAGGGTACTCGGCTCTTACATAAATATATCCCTGTTTCACATTCCCAATGCAGTAGGCCCCAATTGCCATACCCTCGAGTATGGAGTGCGGATTGCCTTCCAGGACAGCCCGGTTCATATAAGCTCCCGGGTCTCCCTCATCACCGTTGCAGACGACATATTTTTCTGTGCCTTTAGCGCTGCGCACGAAACCCCACTTTGAGGCAGTGGTAAAACCCGCACCTCCCCTGCCTCTCAGCCCGGACTTTTTTATTTCCTCCAGGGCTTGTTCCGGCTCCATTTCGGTCAACGCTTTAGCCAGGGCCAGATAGCCCCCGCGGGCGATATATTCCTCGATACTCATCGGGTTGATATCCTGGTTACGCAGAATCCGGACTTCCTGGTATTTGAACCTGGGGCTCTCGGTATCTACCATTAATTCGGCTACTGCCCGGCCGCCAATAATATGCTGATCGATTATCAGGCTGACTTTATCATGAGTCAGGCTTTTATAAAGGGTGCGCCCCAGATCTGGATGCAGCACTGTTACTGTCGGTTCCTCCCCGCACAGACCGATGCAACTAGCCGGCGAAACGATAATCCCGGTCAATTTCCGGGTCTTGATCTCGTTTTCGAAGGCTTCCAGTGTGTGTTCGGCTCCCGAGGAGATGCCGCAGGTCCCAAGGTGGACTTTAACCTGGATTTTCTCCGCGTTTAGCGCCTGCTGCTTCAGGATGCGCTCCTGTAAAGCCTTTAACTCTTGGACTGATTTCAGTGGTCTCATCCGTATCTCCTTACTGATCGATCATGGTTGGCGGCCCCTTTACCTTTCGAAGCCTCCAGTATGACAAGGGTGAGAAGACCCTTTCCGTACCTTCTTCTTTCTTGTTCATCCATAC
>CAZELW010000117.1:0-5309 GCA_964513135.1 uncultured Dehalococcoidales bacterium | reverse complement strand
GAGATGGAATCTCGTGACTGGAGTTCAGACGTGTGCTCTTCCGATCTATAAAGTCCATAGCCGAGTGTTTGGGAAGAAGTTTTTAGATACGTTGACGGTTACTTTTTATGCTGCAGTTCAGTGTGAGCGCCAGAGTGAGTCCCAATCCTCACGGCTAATGCGCATATTGTTTAATACTTCGAAAGGCACCTGCACATTCATTCCGGTCTGCTGTTCATATTGGAGTATTTGACGCCGGATAATAAAAGTAACCACTTTTAGATGCTCAAGGCTCATTCTGATAGTGGCTAGCCGCTCAGTCTGAGGGGCAGTGCCCGGGGTGGGAGGGACAGCGTGACTGATGTGGAAATTCAAGGTGGCCCCATAAGGACCGACATTCAACCCAAACTGGTCCGAGTATATATCGACAGGTTCCGGCATAATATTATCCTCCTGAATAAAGAGACTGCGTTAGTTTATTCGCAAAAGCAACGCCTTGTCAATAGCCGGACCTTTTGAAGCTTTATATTCAGAGGAGTATTATGCTGTCTCAGACACGGGAGATGCCTCCGTCGATGATGATGGAGCTGCCGGTAATAAATTCCGATTCCGGAGAAGCCAGGTAGACCGCCAGGGAGCCAATCTCTTCGGGATAGCCCAACCTCCCCTTGGGCATGGTCTTCAGGCATCTGTCTTTAATAGTCTCAGGGAATGAACCGGAATCTATTGGACCGGGAAGGATCGCGTTGACATTGATCCCGAAAGCTGCCAGTTCAATGGCCATGGCTTCCGAAAGTGCTTTCATGCCGCCCTTGGAAGCGGTGTAATGGGCCATTAGCGGAGCGCACCCGCCACTCCCCCCGGAAGATATGGAGGCTATATTGATTATCCGGCCCCACCCGTTTTTAATCATGTTCTTCGCCGCTGCCTGGGAGCAGAGAAAGGCTCCTTTCATATTAACATCGATAGTGCGGTCCCATTCTTCCTCCGTAATCCGGGTAAACGGCTTGAAGGATGTAGTCATCGCATTATTCACCAGAATGTCGACCCTGCCGAATTCTGCAATCACTCCGGCTACCATCTCCTGGACTTCCGCCTTTTTCGATACATCGCATTTAAGGGCGAGCGATTGCCCTCCGGCAGCTTTGATTTCTTCCGCCACTACCATGCACCCCCCCAGGCTGACATCGGTGATTGCGACACTGGCTCCTTCCCTGGCCAGAGCTAACGCGATGGCTTTTCCGATACCCCGCTGGGACCCGGTCACGATTGCAATCTTGTTTTCCAGTTTCATCACGCAAGCTCCCTTTACTTTTTCAGCCTTCCGCGGACCGCGGCCAGTTCCGTTTTTAGGGCGTTCACAAAATCCAGCTCCACGAACTTTTTAGCATTGCCGATAGTGAGGGCGATTTCCGGATGGCGAGCGCGCCCGTGGCATTTCAGGACCAGTCCGTTAACAGCCCAGAAAGGCCCTCCCCCGCTGTTATCGGCTTTAATCATGCGTGCCAAAAATTTTTGTCTGATCTCCTTGATTCTGGCTTCCGGCAGGTCGCTCTCCAATTCTTCGTCCAGCCAGTCGGCAATGGCTCCCCCCAGGCCCTCACAGAATTTGGCAACAATATTGCCGGTAAATCCGTCGCAGATAATAACATTGGCTTTGCCGGCAGGTATATCGTGGCCTTCAATATTACCGATAAAATTCAAACCGCTCTGCTTTAAAAGGGCATAAGCTTCTTTCACGACTGCGTTGCCTTTGCCCTCCTCGGTGCCTACATTCAACAATGCCACTGTCGGCTCGGCAATATTCATTAGTTTGCGGGCATAGACAGTCCCCAAAATGGCAAAATCGAGAAGCTGGTCCGGACGGCAGTCCAGATTGCCCCCGATATCAAGGACAACAGTATCCGGTGCGAACCCGCAGAATTCGCCCCCGGCGATCGGGCGGGAAATGCCCTCCAGGGTTCCCAGAATCATCAACGCCGATGTCACCACTCCTCCGGTGGGGCCGTTGCTGATTGCTGCCGCCGCTTTTCCCTCTTTGACCAGCTTTACTGTCAGAGCGATCGAAGCATTCCGTTTGGTCCGCAAAGCATACGCCGGGGCTTCCCCTTCCACCAGATATTCATCGGTATGTAATATAGTGATATCCAGCCCACTGGTATCATATTTGGCCAGTTCGGACTTGATCTTTTCTTCCGGACCCACCAGAATAATGCCGGCATCATATTCCCTGGCCCCAGCTACGGAACCTCTAACTACATCTTCCGGAGCGTAATCTCCGCCCATGGCGTCCACTGCAATTCTCATGGCATTATTCTCCTTTAGCGCGGTACTTAGACAAATAACTCTGCGGTCTGGACAGTACCTAGATACTCTAGGTAATAAGATAATACGACGTTCCATTTCTGTCAACAGAAGCCTTTACTGTGTGCAACATGAAGTGCGAAAAGCGCCCGGATTCTGTGTTTGGAGGCTTTAAGAATGCAGTATCCCGGCTATACAGGATCGGAGCCTGGAATTTAGCTTCAATCTGGATTTCGCTAATCGTTACTTTAGTTCTATAATAAAGGTATGGATATTCCCTTCTCAAGATGGTATTCAGCTATTCTTATTCGGAGGTCACGAAGATCGTTTGACCGGAACCGGCCTATCGAACGGGCATCCCTGGCGCCTCTTGAGAAGGTATGCAAGGAGTTTACTCCATTCCCTCATGCCCGGGCCTTCCTGGTGAACCAGCCGTCCAAAGATATATTTAAAGGTATCGCCGGCAGCTACGGCAAAGTCAGCGGAGCACCGGCTTTCGTCGCCTTCATTGGCGACCTGAGAGCACCTTCAGTTCAGGAGGAAGTAGGTTATACTGGAGAAGGAATTGTCCTGGAAGCCACCGCCCTGGGACTGAATACCTGCTGGGTGGGAGGCACCTTTAATCGGGAAAGCGTGGCTTCTCTGGTCGAGCTTGGCCCTCATGAGAAGGTGCTGGCCGTAACTCCTGTAGGTTACGCCCGGGAGTCCGAGTCGCTGACAGAAAAGCTGATGACCGGTTTTGGACGGACTCATGAAAGGTTGCCTGCTGAGAAACTGATCAGCAACCATGAAGATAAGGAATGGCCTGATTGGATTAATACCTGTATCGAGGCTGCCCGGCTGGCCCCTTCAGCAATCAACCGTCAGCCGTGGGGTTTCAATATATCCACTGAAGGGATTACCGTCTTCGTGAGGGGCGAAGGGCCGGAAGCCGGAATCTCCAGGAGGCTGGATTGCGGGATTGCCATGCTTCATCTGGAGGTGGCGGCTGCCACTTGCGGTATCAAAGGAGAATGGCAATTCTTGACTCCCCCGCAGGTCGCCAAATTTTCATTGATGGGATAATTCGATTAAGCAGCGTTATTCCTGAAGGATCTGAGAATAAAACGATATCGAATTTATCGGCCCCGAATGTCCGCTGATTACAGGAGAGTAAGGTATAATATATAATTCTGCGCAGTTATACCTGTCCTTGATCATCTGCGCCAGTTTTTGTCCGTCTTGCAAGCTGTTAGTGTACTGTACTATCACGTGTAAGGGCATACTGGTATCGGTATATTCGGCAATCATATCAATCAACCTCTGAAAACACCGCTTCTTACCTCTGATTGTACCCAGGCTATCCGTAAGTCCGGTCCCGCTGACCATTCCAATCAGCGGCTTGACTCCCAGCAATTCTCCAATATAGGCCTTTTTAGGCGCCCGTCCGCTGCGTATAAGATACTTTAAGGTATCCATACCACAGATTGATTTCACTCTACCGATCATATTCTGTACTGCCTGGATAACTTCACTTGCAGTCTTCCCAGCCGCCGCTGCTCGTGCTGCCTCGATAACTATGAATCCCATTGAGCCGGCCGCATGTTTACTGTCTATCACTTCTATATTCAGGCCCGGATTTTCTGCCCGTAACATTTCCCGGGCATTGCTGGCTGATTGGTAGATAGCACTCAATTGCCTGGAAGCCGAGATAAAAATAATGTCATCGGATGTCCTGCCGGCTTCCTGAAAGAAATTCATAAATTCTCCCGGAGAGGGTGATGCTGTGACATAGGTTCTGATGGATTTGAATAATTTCCAGAACTGGTCCGGATTTATATCTACCATATCCCGGTAATTTTTCCCGTTAATAGTCATAATGGCGGGTATTATTTTTATGTTATACTCTTTTATTAGTTCCTCTGGTATTCCGGAGATTGAATCGGTTAAAACGGCAACCTTTTTCATTTTGCGCTTCCTTCCAGTCTATTTTATCTATTGTCGCTGGTATGACTGGTAGTTCCGGTGTTAGGTATCTGTATCCTCTTTATATCGCTGTTGCCGGTTCAATGAAAGAGTGTTTTGGAGTACTATACCATGTACATAGTTGCTCTAGGTACAAAGTATATAACATGTGTCCCTGTCGTTGTCAACATATAGGACTATTACTTATTGACGCTCTCCTGCAAAAATGCTACATTTTTACTCAACCATGAATATATTGAGCGATGCAGTTCTGATAATCGGCGCATACCTGCTCGGCTCAGTGCCTCATTTACGTGCCTTAGCCAGATTGCGGCATGTCAATTTAAATGGCGACTATCATATGAGTCTCTGGCAAAAGGCCGGGAAATCGATTACCATTGCAGGGATATTGCTCGATTTCGTTAAAGGCGCTGTCCCGGTCCTGATCGGTTACCTGTTGGACATGAATTTGACAGCCGTTGCCATTGCCGGCATTGCGGTGGTCTGCGGGCAAATGTGGCCGATCTTCCAGAGGTTTGACGGAGAAAAAGGTAATACTACCGGGGTTGGCATGGCGGCAGCGCTCGATTATCGTCCTTTTTTGATAGCGGCTGTCTTCTTTGCTCTTGGGGCTGGGATTAGAATCGCATCCAGGATTATCCATAAACGCCGAAGTGGTAAAGACATATCAGTTCTGGGAGGTCCTTTCAGCCTCAGTATGCCTCTGGGGATGCTGGCTGGTTTTCTGGCTTTGCCTGTGGCAAGCTGGCTGCTCGGCGAACCGAAGGAGATAACCTGGGCTTTTAGCGCCCTTTTTGTCCTGATCGTAGTCAGAAGATTGACTGCCGGAATCACGCGCGACCTTCAGGAAAGCCATGATATAAAACGCATTCTGTTAGGCCGGCTATTTCTGGATCGCGGCATAAGCCGATATCGCGCCTCTTGAACGTCTGCAAATCTTTATGTATTTGTCCCCGGATTCACTCTTTTCTGGAGCTCAGGGACGGTAATCATAGCTTAAAGACTGGGACTTCTCGTCTGAATTTATCGTGAGATTGAGGGTCACTCCATTTTGCATGAGC
>CAZELW010000116.1:3464-5357 GCA_964513135.1 uncultured Dehalococcoidales bacterium | reverse complement strand
GAGATGGAATCTCGTGACTGGAGTTCAGACGTGTGCTCTTCCGATCTTTACCCGGTTCAAAATATAGATTTTGAGTAGTAAGGAGCTTATATGGCCAGGTTGGATTTAAATCGCATAGAAATGCCCAGGCAGGACCCCAAGGTCAGAGCCGGGAATTTTAACGAAGTAGCCCTGGGTTACAGCCAGGAGCAAGCAATAAAGGAAGCCAGCCGCTGTATCCAGTGTAAAAAACGGAATTGCACCGAAGGTTGTCCGGTCGGAGTCGATATCCCTGAATTTATTAAAGCTCTCCGCGAGGGAGACATGCCGGGTGCTGTGAAAGCTCTAAAAAATAAAAACAGCCTCCCCGGAATCTGCGGGCGGGTGTGCCCTCAAGAATCACAGTGTGAATCTACCTGCACTTTAAACAAACAGGGGGCGCCGGTTGCCATCGGCCGGCTGGAAAGATTTGTAGCCGATTGGGAGATAGCCAATAAAGACAAGCTCAACTCCACTATCAACTTGCCGCCTTCCACCGGGAAGAAAGTCGCTATTGTCGGCACCGGCCCTGCCGGCCTCACTGCCGCCGCCGACCTGGCCAAAATGGGACATAAGGTCACCATGTTCGAAGCTTTACACGTAGCAGGCGGCGTGCTGATGTACGGCATTCCGGAATTCAGGCTGCCTAAAGCTATCGTCCAGAACGAAGTTAATTATGTAAAATCCCTGGGTGTCGAGATTAAGCTGGATTCCGTAGTCGGCAAATTAATAACCGTAGACGAGCTGTTAAATGACGGTTTCAACTCGGTTTTCCTGGGGACCGGAGCCGGTCTTCCCATGTTCATGAATATCCCGGGCGAGAACCTGAACGGCATCTATTCAGCCAATGAGTTTTTAACACGTGTAAACCTGATGAAAGCGTATAAATTCCCTGATTATGACACTCCCGTCAAGGTCGGACAAAACGTCGCAGTTATCGGCGGAGGCAACGTAGCCATGGATTCCGCCCGGTGCGCGCTGCGCCTGGGCGCAGGAAAAGTATATATTATTTACCGCCGCTCCGAGCAGGAAATGCCGGCCCGCCACGAGGAATTGGAGAATGCCAAGGAAGAAGGCATCATTTTCAAGCTCCTGACCAATCCCAAGAGCTTCATCGGCAACGAACAGGGGTCTATCAAAGCTGTGGAATGCTATGAGATGATGCTGGGTGAACCGGATGAAAGCGGACGCCGCAGGCCGGTAGTCAAACCCGGGAGCGAGTTTACAATGGACGTAGATGTAGTGATCGTCGCCCTGGGCACCACCCCCAACCCTTTGATCGCCGCCACTACCCAGGGATTAAAGACAACGACACGCGGCACCGTGGTCACGGACGAAACGACCGGAAAGACCCAGAAAAGCATGGTCTGGGCCGGAGGCGATATTGTCACCGGATCGGCGACAGTCATCAGCGCTATGGGAGCCGGCAAAAGAGCTGCCGCTGATATCCACCAAAGCTTAATGCGATAACCGGGTAAAAGAAGCTTTAGTCGGAAAACCCTTTGACAAATAAATATTTTAACCATAAAATACTCATTTGTGGTTTTCTTACCATGCCTGTACCAGAATAAACCCCTCCATGGAGGCACGGCCCAGTATGGAGGTACGCCCGACTGTAAACCCTGGTTAATTCAGGGTTATGGGCTTTAATAAACATATGAGAAACGGCTGGCAGCGCAAACCAGGCGATCGAATCATCCATCCTCGACGTATACGCGGTTTACGACTGAGACGAGCACTGGGAGTCGCCGCGGTCTTCAGCGCCGGATACGGCAATGTCGGTTCCTCCATTTATTATGCCCTGGGCATCGTAGCCCTGGCGGCAGCAGGCGCTACCCCTATCGTTTTAGGTATAGGAGGGATTTTATTCATTTT
>CAZELW010000116.1:993-3454 GCA_964513135.1 uncultured Dehalococcoidales bacterium | reverse complement strand
ATGATTCCGGAAGCAGGAGGCTCGGCTGCATTCGCCATCCGTGGATTCAACCGTACTATCGGTTTTGTCGCCGCATGGGCACTGATGCTCAGCTACATCGTCACCATTTCCCTGTCTGCCTTCACCATTCCTTCTTACCTCGGGTTCTTCTGGGAGCCCCTGTCATCTTCCCCGGCAATAAACACCAGCGTATCCATCGGGATTATTCTTTTACTCATGATTATCAACATTATCGGCGTCAGAGAGACGTCTTTTATCAATATCGCTGTCGCTGTGCTGGATATCGCCACCCAGATTACCATGATCGTCATCGGTTTTATACTTTTATACAACCCGGTAGTATTGGTGCAGCGCATCTTTGATAACTGGCCGTCACCGGGAAATTTTATCCTCGGTATCGCCCTGGCCTCTATTGCTTATACAGGAATTGAGACAGCTTCTCAATTATCGGAAGAGACCCGGCTTCCCGAGAAGAGAGTGCCCCGGGCCATTATCCTGATGATTTTTGCAGTCCTGGCAGTCTTTACCGGCATCTCCCTGGTCTCTTTCCTGGCAATGACACCGCAGGAACTGGCGACCACCTGGGCCAGAAATCCGGTGGCCGGCATCGCGGCCAACATTCCTATACAATTTCTGGCTGAAATATTAAAGCCTCTCGTAAGCATTCTGGCAGGCACTATCCTGCTCATTGCCACCAACGCCGGGTTGACCGGAATATCGCGTCTGGCATTCTCCCTGGGACACCGCAAAATGATACCCCAGATTTTCAGCCGCATCAACCAGCGTTTTCAGACTCCGCACGCATCTATTATTTTATTCAGTATCGCAGGGGCCATAATCCTGATTCCGGGGTTTTTCTCGCCGAATATTTTCGAGGACATGGGCTCACTTTACGCCTTCGGTTCTTTGCTGGCTTTTATGCTGTCACATGCCGCCATACTTAACCTCAGGATCAAAGAACCTGATACAGTACGCCCCTTCAAGCTTAAAGGAAACATAAAAATCGGGCGCTACCAACTACCGATAACAGCTATCATCGGATTACTGGCCACAATCGCCATCTGGATTATCATCGTTATCACCCAGTCTTACAGCCGCCAGGTGGGTTTTATCTGGATGGCTTTCGGTCTGTTGCTGTATTATGTATATAGACATAGAACTCGAATAGATGGAAAATAAATCCAGGGTATAGCCAGGGGCATATTGATTAGTTAGCTCAATAAGTTTATAATACCTTAACCCTGTTAACTCTTTATCTATTATGAGCGAGCAAAAAAAGCGACCTGTATTCCACCGCATACTGGTACCGGTGACCGGCACTGAAGCTGATGAAGAAACGATGCGCATGGCCTGCTGGATCGCCCGGAGAGATAAAAGCAAGCTTTTCGCAATGTATGTCATTACCGTGAAGCGTTCCCTTCCCCTGGAAGCTGAGATTGAATCTGAAACCAGGCGAGCGGAAGAACTTCTAGACCGCATGGTGGTAATAGCCGAATCCGAAGACTACGAACTGGAAACGGACCTCCTTCAGGCACGTGAGGTAGCTCCCACCATCATCGATGAGGCTGTTGATAGAAAAATTGATTTAATATTAATGGGGATCAGATATCAACTGCGCTTCGGGCAGTTTAACCTGGGCAGCATTATACCCTACGTATTGAAGAACGCACCCTGCCAGGTGATGTTATATTCCCAGTACAAACGATAGCAGGTTAGACGGATGAAAGTATTGATCATGGGTTGCGGCCGGACCGGCGCCTATTTAGCCTCTTTACTGGACAAAGCGGGCCACCAGATTACAATCCTGGATATTGATGACTACAGCTTTCGCCGGCTGCCTCCAAATTTTGGAGGGACCGCTCTGGTTGGTGACGGCACCAGTGATGAGACCCTTGTGAAAGCCGGTATAAAGGGAATGGACGCTTTTGTTGCGGTTACACAGGGCGATAACCGTAATATAATGGCGGCCCAGATTGCCAAACATATATTCAAAGTCCCCAGGGTGCTCCTGCGGATATATGACCCGTTACGGCGTGAGCTATACAGAGATCTGGGACTGGAAGCGTTCAGCCCTACCATCATCTTTGCCCTGATGCTGCAAGATGACCTGCTAAAGGAACCGCGAGGTTAGAGAATGTATATTATTGTTGTAGGCGGGGGTAGAGTTGGATATCACCTCGCAAAAGCTCTTCTGACTGAAGACCATGAAATACTGGTCATTGAAAAAGACAGGAGCCGGACTGAGTTTATCACCAATGAACTGGGAAGCATCTGCCTCCTGGGGGATGGCTGCGAGACCGCCACTCAGGCTGAGGCCGGTGCTGCCAGGGCAGACATGTTGATAGCGGTAACCGGACATGATGAAGATAACCTGGTCGCCTGCCAGGTAGCCAAACACAAATTCAAGGTGCCCCGTACTATCGAGATCGGAAGAGCACACGTCTGAACTCCAGTCACGAGA
>CAZELW010000116.1:0-983 GCA_964513135.1 uncultured Dehalococcoidales bacterium | reverse complement strand
GGTGCCCCGTACTATCGCACGCAGCAATAACCCCAAGAATGAAACTCTTTTCAGCATGCTGGGGGTCGATGTCACTGTCAGCAGCACCAATGTCATCATGGAGCACATTCAACAGGAAGTGCCCACCCATATCCTGACTCATTTGCTGACGATTAAAGACCGCGGCCTGGAACTGGTGGAAGTTAAAATCCCGGCAGACTCCAGCAGCGTAGGGAAAGAGGTAAAAGACATTTCGCTTCCTCCAGGAAGCATTCTAATTCTGATTATCCGCCGTGAGCAGAGACCGCAGATGGTTACGCCGAACACAGTAATTGAAGTTGGAGACCAGGTAATTGCCCTGACTCCCACAGATATCGAAGACCAGCTAAAGATCGCCTTAAGAGGCCGGTGAAAAGATAGAACAACCAGCCGGATTAATTCAGCCCTGCCATGCTTCGTGGGGGGCAGAATCAGGGTTTAAGATTAAGGATTAAGGAAGGGGAGAAGGAGACCGGATGGATTTCGGAATCCAATCCAGAATGACGAGAAAGGGGCCGCCCCGCTCTGAGATGCTTCGGAGCGCCCAGTGCAGGATTCCAGCATGACAAGGTATTAACGTTTAAGAGGGATTCCCGACCTCAGGCTGACTTCAAGGCTTTTAGATTGCTTCGGGGAGGTTAAGGAGCCTCGCAATGACGGCCAAGGGGCGGGGCATGGAATGACGGGAGAGGGGTTGGGTTCGGAATGGCGGACAAGGGGTTGGGCTCTGCCAAACCTGAATGACGGCCAGGGGGTGGGCGCTGTCGACCCTGATTGAACAGAACCGGATATCGATTCAGTGTCAAGGGAGGGGGAGAAGGGAGACCGGATTCCGTGTAGAGCACGGATTTCAGTATAACAGACTAGCAGATATTTCAGGCGACTTAGATAGTTATACTCAACCTGGAGACAGCAGATCGGAAGAGCGTCGTGTAGGGAAAGAGTGTAGGGTAGGGTGTGGGGGG
>CAZELW010000115.1:0-5363 GCA_964513135.1 uncultured Dehalococcoidales bacterium | reverse complement strand
CTATGGATAAACTATTCGAGGAAAGTGTTAGTCGTCCCGTGGGTTTCACCATCGGGTTGGGGAGCGGCGATTTCCCGATTGACATTATCCAGAGCGAAAACTATCTTATCATCAAAGCTGCCTTGCCGGGAGTAAGACCTGAAGACGTGGATATTTCCGTAACCGGAGATATTTTGACCATTAAAGCCGAACGCAAAGAAGAAGGGGATTTTAAAGACAAGGATTATATCCGGAAAGAGAACCAGTACGGAACAATATCCCGAAAAATACCTGTTCCCAAAAGTGTAGAAGTAAATAAAGCCGATGCCACGTTCGATAACGGAATGCTGACTCTGAGTATTCCCAGGTCGGAAGAGGAGAAACCCAGGCATATCAACATCCGTGGCAGGGCCGGCCTGGAAGGTCAGTCCACTCAGGAAAGTTGATAACCTTGTTGGATATTTTTCGTTATTATCAGCTTTATTCCGGCGTATCGTCTCGGGACGTGTGACCGCCAGCGGCCTCATTTTGCATCTGTTTTTCTGTTTCCGCTACCAGCTTTTTGACCTGGACAACACTGTCCGGATTCAGAGAAATAGAATCAATCCCCTCCTTGACCAGAAAAACGGCAATGTCCGGATAATCGCTGGGGGCTTGACCGCAAATGCCCACCTTGCGGCGAGTCTTATGCGCGCTCCTGATAACGCTCGCCATCATCCTTCTCACCGATTCATCGTGCTCATCAAACAACCCGGCCAGACTGGTCGAGTCTCGGTCGACTCCAAGAACAAGCTGGGTCAGATCGTTGCTCCCGATCGAGAAGCCGTCGATTTTTTCAGCAAACTCCTCCGCCATAATGACGTTGGAAGGCACCTCACACATGATGTAGACCTCGAGTCCATTTTCTCCTCGTCTGAGACCATTTTCCGCCATTACCTGTAATACCTTGTCTGCCTCCCCTACCGTACGGCAAAAAGGTATCATAACAATCACATTAGACAGCCCCATTTCCTCCCTGGCCTGTTTGATCGCGCGGCATTCAAGCGCGAAACCTTCGCGGTACCGATCGTCGTAATACCTCGACGCCCCCCGGAAGCCCAGCATCGGATTCTCTTCTTCCGGTTCAAACTGCCTTCCACCGATCAGATTGGCGTATTCATTCGTTTTGAAGTCGCTTGTTCTGACTACCACAGGGTCAGGATATTGAGAGGCCGCGATTTGAGCAATCCCGCGGGCAAGGTTCACCACAAAGTATTCGGTCTTATCGCTGTAGCCGCGGGTCATCTCCTCAATCTGCCGGCGTGCGACCTCGTCCTTAAGATCGTCAAACTTCACCAGCGCCATCGGATGGATTTTAATGACATTATTGATTATGAATTCCATCCTGGCCAGACCGATGCCGTTGCATGGCAGCCGCCACCATCTGAAGGCTGCTTGAGGATTGGCGATATTCATCATAATCCTGGTTTTGGTCTCAGGAATATCCGCCAGGCTCACATCCGACTCTTCGTAATCTAAAATACCTTCATAAATATACCCCTCGTTTCCCTCAGCGCAGGAAAGCGTGACCTCTTGCCCATCTCGGAGCACCTGGGTAGCGCTGCCGGTCCCCACCACTGCCGGAATTCCCAGCTCACGGCTTACAATGGCGGCATGTGAAGTCCGGCCGCCATGGTCGGTAATAATTCCTTTAGCCCGCGTCATTATAGGCACCCAGTCTGGGTCGGTCATCTCTGTCACCAGAATCGTATTATCTCTGAATCTGCCGATGTCACTGGCGTGCTTGATTACAGAGACCTGGCCGGCCGTTATTGCTTCTCCAATTGCCAATCCGGAAAGTATCCTCCGTCCGCTCTCTTTCAAGGTGTAAGTTTTCATCGAAGCGGCTGTTCTTTGCGACTGCACTGTCTCCGGACGGGCCTGTACAATGAAAAGCTCACCGCTTTCACCGTCCTTCGCCCATTCGATATCCATAGGGATACCATAATGCTGTTCGATTTTTTTCGCCCAGCGTCCCAGGGTGAGGATTTCCTCTTCGTTTAAAACATGCTGCCTGCGCTGCCATTCCGGCGTGTCGATATTTTTGGTGGACTTGGTGCCGCCGGTGGCATAGATCATCTTCTTTTCTTTAGCCCCCATGATCTTTTCGATAACAGGTTTGAAGCTATTTTGTTCAAGCAGCGGCTTAAAAACCGAATATTCATCCGGTATTACCGTCCCCTGGACTACATTCTCGCCCAATCCCCAGGCGGCATTAATAATGATTACATCCGGAAAGCCGGTTTCCGTATCTATAGTAAACATCACGCCCGAGCCCGCCAGGTCAGATCGCACCATTTTCTGTATGCCGATGGAAAGAGCCACCTCCATATGTTTGAACCCCTTTTCCTGGCGGTAGGCTATAGCGCGGTCGGTAAAAAGAGAAGCGTAACACTTCCGGCAGGCCTCCAGCAACTCTCCTTCACCGGTTATATTCAGAAAGCTTTCCTGCTGCCCGGCAAAACTTGCTGTAGGCAGGTCTTCAGCCGTGGCACTGCTGCGGACTGCCACGTCCGCTTCGGCCTTTTGATACCTCCGACTCAGCTCACGGTAAGCCTCACGAATTTCAAGGGAAATTTCTTCCGGGAATTGCGCATCGAGAATAAGCCTTCTAACTTCTTTACCGGCCTGGACCAGGGATTTCCGTCCGCTTCCCATTTCCAGTAAACGCGATTGTACCTTTTCCTTGAGACCATTGGCTTCCATGAATCTCCAATAAGCGTCGGATGTTGTGGCAAATCCGTCCGGTATTTTGATTCCTTCCGCTCTCAAGGACCTGAACATTTCCCCTAGAGAAGCGTTTTTACCACCCACCAGGGGAACATCTTTATTGCTCAATGTTTCAAACCAGCGAACATACCGGCTGCTCATTGCCATCAGTACCAACCTCCATTTTTCTTCTTGAAACCATACCGGCGCAGGCTGAACAAATCCAGATACTCCCTTACATTAGAACCGCAGTATAGCCGAAATCGGGGCTCCTCCCGGCACTTCGTTTGGGTTTAAAGTATATATGGTCCCTGAATGGTTCAGGGTTTGATAAGCTGCCAGGTCCATCAGGTCCTCATCGTCCAGTTCTGGCTTCGAATGTACTGTTACGTTATCCGTACCCGGATTGAAGACGCCCCATTGCTGGACGGCTTCAGCAGTAATTAGGAATCTGACCCGGCCATGATACGCAGCAGGAATAACTTCTTCCAGCCCTATAGCGGTCAGGCCGGTTCCGGCTGATTTCCGGAACTCGGCTATTACATCATTCTGGGATTTCTCGAAATAAAGGCGGACTATATTCCAGGCTTGTTCACGCAATTCATCATCACTGAGCAATTCCGGGCTGACCATCACACCATCGGGCAGCAGGTTACGATAAAGATTGGCCTCCCTGTACATAGGATGAATGTAGTCTACCGCTGCCAGGACCAGCGGCATTTTCTCATCTCTCAATTTTTCCTGGATACCGCTGCTGACCTGGTGAAAGTACTGCATCATGTTCCTTTTGGCATAGTCCGGCCGGCTTCCCACCCCGGTCTGTATTGCAGTAGTCACGCCCAGATTGCTTCCCCCCGTAGGCGCTGAAACACGATACCGCATGCGGTTATCCGGTGTTTCATAATAAAGGGCTTCTTCTTTATTTTTAGGCAGATTGCTTACGTCGAGGCGTACTGAACCTGAAGCCGTACATTGTAGTAGCCTGATGTCATTCTGGCTGATTGCCAGAACATAAAAATAGCCGCAGTCACTGAACATTTTCACCAGAGGATTGATATAGTACCGTTCACCCACTCCCACCTGCTCTTTCAGGAGAATCGGGACACGATAATAAAGGAACATATTGGTTTGAATAAACAATGCCAGACCGTCGCTTTGCTGCCGCCAAAAAAGATTATCGGTCAGCAGGGTCTTTACCGGCTTCACAAAGGCCTTGGCTTCCGCCGACCTCATGCCCTGGGCTACCAGCTTCTCCTCTACCTGGCGTAGCAGGTTCCTCAGTCTGATTGGGTCCTGCGGGTCCATCCCTCCCCGGCTGTGAGTCGGCATGAATACGGATGCATGCGCTCCACCATTTTCCTTGATAATCTCTTTAGCATCTTTCAAACATACTATATCCATCGCTCCTCCTCAACCCTATACTTATCATTATAATCGGGAAATGCGTGTCAACTCGGACGCTTTCATGTATGATATTATTATTTGATCGATAACAGAGGACTATTTTATTATATCTTATATCCGGCAATATTTATGTAAACCATATCGGGAGAGGTATTATTAATATATGATAGTTGAGATGATGAAAAGCGCCTCAAAGCTAGAGATAGAAGAGGTGGTCCAAAAAGCTAATTCACTGGGTTTCAGCGTCCAGCTTAACGTTGGGACTGACAAGACCGTTATCGCCATTCTTGGCAGTAATACCGGTCAGTTATCTACAGATGTCTTCGCTGTGTATCCGGGAGTTGAGAGCGTTACCCGTATCATGAAACCCTACAAACTGGCTTCACGGGAGTTCAAGCCCCAGGGGACTGTCGTCCGGGTTGGAGATATCGAGATAGGTGGGGACCGGATAGTGATTATGGCCGGACCCTGCGCGGTGGAAAGCTACAAACAGCTTGAAGAAGCCGCCCGGATAGTTAAAGAGGCCGGCGCGTCTGTTCTGCGGGGAGGGGCCTTTAAACCCCGGACATCTCCCTTCAGCTTTCACGGACTGGAGACTGCCGGTCTGGAGTATCTTATACAGGTAAAGCAGAAGTATAAGATACCTATCGTCACCGAGGTGGTCGATCCAGGCCAGGTAGAGCTTGTAGCCAGATATGCTGACATCTTGCAGGTCGGTACCAGAAACATGCAAAATTTTACTCTCCTGACAGAGATCGGCAAAGCCCAGCATCCTGTAATACTGAAGCGGGGATTGGCCAATACGGTCACCGAATGGCTGACGGCAGCGGACTATCTGCTGGCCGGTGGAAACACCGATGTAATCCTTTGTGAAAGAGGTATTCGCACCTTCGAAGACAGCACTCGCTTTTCTATGGACATATCATCGATTCCGGTGGTGAAAAAGTTCAGCCATCTTCCGGTGATAGTTGATCCCAGCCATGCCGCCGGACATTATTCGCTGGTCCCGGCTATCGCCAGGGCAGCTATCGCAGCGGGAGCGGACGGGCTTCTTATTGAAGTTCATCCCAACCCCAAAGAAGCACTGGTAGACGGGCTCCAGTCACTCACTCCTTCAGACTTCAAGCGTTTGATGAATGAAATAAAGTCCATATCTGAGTGTTTGGGAAGAAGTTTTTAGATACGTTGACGGTTGCTTTTTCTGCTGCAGCTCAGTGCGAGCGCCAGAGTGA
>CAZELW010000114.1:0-5368 GCA_964513135.1 uncultured Dehalococcoidales bacterium | reverse complement strand
ACCGTAGACTCGAGTGAAAAAGACATCAGCCTGAAGCCGGTCGGGAGATGCAATGTCTGCGGTTGGACGCAAGAAGGGGATTTACCTGATACATGCCCTATCTGCGGTGCGTCCCGGAACCAGTTCAAGATCTTCAGTTAAATTACTCTGTTTTACCGGCTCGCTTCAACCCGGAGATATGGGCGGACTGTTACAGTCCGCCCATATCTCCGGTCTGTTTTATAACTCTTCCAGCAGAGTTGTAAAGGTGTCGTGATGATCCTCCTCAACTTCCAGAATGTCACGGAAAAGATGGTGAGTGGTCTCATCGTTCTCTTCACGGGCTTTATCCAGAATCTGCCGATAGAGATTGATGGCGCCTTCCTCATCTTTAATATCCTGATCGATCATTTCTTTCAGGCTGGTGCCGACATGGATTGGAGATGGTGTGGTAGTAGGTATGCCTCCGAGGTAAAACAGCCTTTCGGCGATACTTTCAGCATGTTTCATCTCAGTGATCGCGATCTTCTCCAATTCGCCCTGCACTGCGAATCCCTTGACTCCACTCCATTGTACATGCTGCCACATATACTGGATGGATACCTGCAATTCCCTGGAAATGGCGGTATTGAGCATGTCCAGTAGTTGTGCGGATGCCTTGATGACGGGTTCTCTCTTTTCTGACATTTCTTTCCTCCTCCTCTTCCCCAACTTAGACTATTTTTTGCAGACTAAACAATGGCCTTATAATTATCATTGTATTATAGAAAAATATTTTTCGTAGTAGGAATGTTTAGTATGAATGTTATTGAGGCTGACCTGAATGGATTTGACCAGGTGCAGCTCTTGATCTAAGAAAGTCTTTCGAGCCTGGGGCAGATTAATGCTTCGAAATTGCCTGCGGTTTCACCTGTATTCTTTGAAACGGAATCGTTGTCTTCTCTCATTTGCGGCCACCCAGTGATTATCAGGTAATACATCCGGCTGTTTTAACTACCGGGCTTAATACCAATTTTTGACCGGCGAAGCAATCGGTTTTTACCTGGACAAAGAACCGGTTTTCACATCATGAAAAAGAATTATATTTATACGGAATATTTAGTGATTGACAATGTCACTTACTAAATAGTAGAATCTTATTAAACGATTAGTCGTATTGCGATACATAGTGATATTTTGACTATGCCAGGCCGGAAATGGACAATGTTCCTGAGTGCCTGCCCGGTCGTGAAATAAGAGAGCGGGGGTAAAGATGTCACCAACAGCGGAAAGTTATTTAGGAATACCCGGGTATGCGATATTTTGGGTGCTCTTCGCTGTTGTTTCCGCTTTGTTTATACAGAGAGTGTTCCTGCTGGTACGTCTGTTGAAACTGGGACGGCCGGAAAACCGGTTTGACCGTTTGCGCTACCGTGTAACCAGCATGCTGAGCACGGCTCTGACGCAGTCGAGTAACCTGAAGAGCTTTACCCTCAAAGACCCGGCCTCCGCCGGACACACTCTGATGTTCTGGGGACTCGGCGTATTCTCTATTGTCTATGTTATTCTTATCGGCCTGGGAGCCGGTTTGGGCCTGTTTCCCTTCCTGAGCGGGAGCGCTTTCCATAGAATTGTCTTCTCGATCATGGATATTGCCGCTATTATCATCGCCATTTCCGTAGTCTATGTAATTATCAAGCGTTATATTATCAAACCGGAGAGGTTGAAAAGGCATGAGACTACAGAAGAAAAAGTAGTCCAGGCCTCCCTCTTAACCGTTATGCTAACACTGATGGCGCTTTATTACGCGATAGCCGGCTTTGGTTACGCGGCTTATGGTGTTCCAACTGGCTGGCCGCCGGTCAGCTCCGCCCTGGCGAACCTGATAGTGAATTCCGGCATATCCCAGGAAAGTGCAGCCGCGATATTTAATGGCGTCTGGTGGTTTAATTTCGTTTTGCTCCTGTGCGCTGTGATATATGCTCCCCGCTCCAAACACCTCCACCCGCTTTTCTCATTTCCCAACCTGATTTTTAGAGACCTGTCCCCCAGGGGGGCGCTCAAGTTTATTGACCTGGAAAAAGAGGCGGTTAAGGGGGTCTCCCGGGTGCAGGACTTCACCTGGAAACAGCTTATGGATGGCTATGCCTGTACCTGGTGCGGCCGGTGCCATGTGGTCTGTCCGGCCCAGCTTACCGGCAAGCCCCTCTCTCCCCGAGAGCTTATACTGGGTATGAAGACACATTTGCTGGAGGTCGGCCCGACCCTGCTCAAATCCCCCTCGGCTCCGGCAGAGGCTGTTAAAGCAGAAGCAAAAGCGGAAATCCCGCCGGCTGCTCCAACCGGTTCCGGCGACTCACTGATCGGCGGGGTGATCAGTGAAGATGCCATCTGGTCCTGTACTACCTGCCGGGCCTGCCAGGAGGTGTGCCCGGTGGAAAATGAGCATATTGATAAAATTGTGGATATGAGGCGGCATCTGCAGATGGTGGCCACCACTGAGATCGCCCGCGATCCTTTGAAAAATATCAGAGTCAGAGGCAATCCCTGGCGCGGCACCATGTATGCCCGGACAGACTGGGCGGAAGGCCTGGATATCAAGGTAGTCGGTGAAGACAGCAGCATCGATATCCTTTACTGGGTGGGCTGCACGGAAGCACTGGAAGACCGCAGCCTGAAGGTAGCCCAGGCTGTGGCGAAGCTGATGAAGCAGGCCGGCGTCAATTTCGGTATCCTGGGAGAAGAAGAGATGTGCTGCGGCGATCCAGCGCGACGTCTGGGCGCCGAACATATCTTCCAGATGCTGGCAATGAACAATATCCAGACTTTCCAGAGCTACAACATTAAAAAGATTGTCACTGCCTGCCCGCACTGCTTCAATATGCTCAAGAACGAATATCCCCAACTGGGAGGCCAGTTCGAAGTAGTCCATCATACCTGTTTTATCAAAGACCTGATCAAGGAGGGCAAACTGAATATCAGCCAATCCCAGGGGTCTCTGGTCACCTACCATGAGCCCTGCTACCTGGGCCGGTATAACGATATTTTTGAAGAGCCCCGGCAGATCCTTGCCAGTATTCCCGGGCTTTCTTTAGTAGAGATGGAGCAGAACCGCCGGAATGGTTTCTGCTGCGGCGGGGGTGGCGGGCGCATGTGGCTGGAGGAGAAAATCGGGACCAGGATCAGCGAGATGCGCCTGGGCCAGGCAGAGGAAACAAAAGCCGGAATATTGGCCACGGCCTGTCCTTTCTGCTTGCAGATGTTGGAGGACGCCGCCAAAGCAAAAGGAGTGGAGGAATCCTTGCAGGTAAAAGATATCGCCGAGATCGTAGCTGACTCATTGGAACCTTCTGAAGAACGGAAAAAGGCCTGATATCCGGTTGTTCGGTTCCCGAAGATAAAGTACGCCAAATAGCCAGAGGAGGCAGAAATGAAGAATATCATCGTATGTATGAAACAGGTGCTTGATCCCGAAGCCCCGCTCTCTCTTTTTAAAATCGATGAAGAAGCCAAGCAGGCGGTGCTGCCTAAAGCTACCCCGCCGGTGCTCAGTCCTTTCGATGAGAATGCCCTTGAAGCAGCCCTGAAAATCAAGGACGCCCAGGAGTCCATGGTGAGTGTACTCAGCCTGGGTAAGAAGCTGACCCGAGCGGTGGTGAGGGCGGTCCTGGCGGCAGGAGCCGACCAGTTGTTTCTGCTGGAGGATGAATCTTTTAGCGATTTTAACACCTACCAGACAGCCGCGGCTCTAGCGGCGGCGGTCAAGAAGCTGGGGCAGTATGATTTAATTTTATGCGGTATTCAGGCTGCTGACACCAATGCCGGGCAGGTCGGCGCCGGCATCGCCAGTTTGCTGGGCATCCCCTGCATCAATGCTGCCCGCAAGGTCGATCTCAACGGAGACATGATTAGAATAGAGAGGGCTTTCCCCGACGGAGTCGAGGTAATCGAAGTCCCTGCTCCGGCGGTCGTTACCACCGGCTATGAAGTCGGAGCCCTTCGTGAACCTGGAGTGGAAGCCTTCATGTCGGCCGGGAAAAAGCCCATGACGGTCTGGAAAGCCGAAGACCTGGGACTGGGCGCTCCGGACAGCCGGATCAGCCTGCTCAAGATGTACCAGCCGGCACATGAAGGGAAGTGTGAAATTCTGGAAGGGGCCACTCCTGAGGAGAAGGGTATAAAGCTGGCTGAAAAGCTGAAAGAGGTGAAGGCGATATAGCCTTTAGTGGTTGGTTTTGAGTTGTTATCTACCGGTCTTCCCTTTCCCGAAACCAATTACCAGAAAAGACTCTTTGTATTAAAATATTTGAATTCAGGAGTAAAGATATGTCTAATAACACAGGTGTGCTGGTTTACTGTGAAGTCAGCGGCGAAAAGTTAGCCCCGATTTCCCTGGAGGTCCTGGGCGCCGGCAGCCGCCTGGCCCGATCCCTGGGGCAGCCTCTGAGTGCTCTGCTTATCGGCAGCGGCATCAGCGGGATAGGCCGGGAAGCCATAGCTTACGGAGCAGACAGGGTATATATTGTCGATGAGCCTGCTGTAAAGGATTATTCCACCGAGCCTTACCAGATTGCCCTGGAAAAGGTCGTCCAGCAGGCCCTACCGGCCATTATTCTTATGGGGCAAACGTTCACAGGGCGGGACCTGGCCCCCTGGCTGGCCTTCCGGCTGAATACCGGAGCGACTATGGATTGCCTGGCCCTGGAGATAGATGAGTCCAGCAAGCGGCTGTTGATGACCAGGCCGGTCTACGGCGGCAATGCCCAGGCGGTGCAGGTATGTCAGACCGACCCCCAGATTGCCACGCTCAGGATGAAGGCCGCTGCTCCGCTGGCAAGAGATGATGCCCGGCAGGGTGAGATCGTTAATGTTGCGGTGGGAATTGACCAGGCCGCTATCAAAGCCAGAGTGGCAGACCGGAAATTCGAGGCTGCTGCCGGTGTAAAACTGGAAGATGCGCCGGTGGTGGTGGCCGGGGGGAGGGGCATCGGCAGTGCTGCCGGATTTGCCCAGCTTGAAGAAATTGCGGCTTTGCTCAAGGGGGCAGTCGGAGCAACCCGACCTCCCTGTGATAACAAGTGGATCGCAGATACCCGGCAGATCGGCCTCACCGGCAAGATAGTGAGTCCGGACCTGTATATAGCGGTCGCTCTTTCCGGGGCCAGTCAGCATATAAGCGGTTTTTCGGGGTCCAAGGTGATTGTGGCAATTAACAAAGATCCGGAGGCGAATATATTTAAAATCGCCCATTATGGGATTGTGGCTGACTGGAAAGCGGCCCTGCCGGCTTTCACTGCGAAGCTAAAGGAAATAGTAGCATAGAGCGCCCCGGTTAACAATTTAATAAATAATCTATGACAAGGAGAAAGAGGAATGGTGGAAAGAGAGCTGGCCGGGCTGGTCGGCCGGG
>CAZELW010000113.1:0-5402 GCA_964513135.1 uncultured Dehalococcoidales bacterium | reverse complement strand
GGGTGGGGTAGCCGGCTGATAGTCAACCTTGTCATATACGGTCCAGACTCTGATTTGGGCCACACCCGGTCGTTCTGAAGTGGCTTCATAACCCGGTAAATGCACGCTGGAATATCCCAGGAAACCGACTTTGGTTCCTTTGCGCTCCAGAATAACCGGCTGGTGAGCTTCGATAATATTGTTCCCTGCCCCTACGAAAGGCAAATTAGCGGCTTTCAATCGAGCAAAAGTATCAGTTAAGGCTTCCCTTCCCCAATCCAGAGAATGATTGTTAGCCAGAGAAACAACGTCGAATCCGGCCGAGAGAAAGGCATCCAGGTTGCGCGAATCGTGGTGGGCTGCCTGAATTGGATTAGGAGTTCCTTTATCGGATAATGCTTGCTCGCAATTGGCATAGGCAATATCTGCCGAACGGATTATCGGAGCAACATGTTTAAAAATCGTTTCCGGTTTTTCACGGTCAATTAAAACATCGCCTACTCCCATGAGGACTATCGCTTCCTTTTTCATAATTCGCGCTCCTTTCCTGTCTTGTTTCAGGCATTTATTATCGTTAACTGTATTAATCGATTCAGGTCATTTTCCTTATCAACATTCCAGATGGTCCGGATTAACTGGTTGACCTGCTCCATGGACATATATTTTAAGGCCATGTCTTTGAATTTATTCTCCAGTTCTTCATCCGTTAGAGGATCATCAGCAAAACCATGGGGCACATCCACCCGCTTTTCGAATCGCCGCCCGTCTGTGGTAACAATTTCTGAAATTCCTTGGGAACTATGTTCGGACAGACCAGGGTCTGGTTCAATAGTGATTTTCTCAATCAGGTCCAGCACAACGGGGTCGTTCAGCTTTTCCGGCTCTATCGAAGCTGGCCCAAAGTGGCGTTCTTTGATCGCAATCGCGCTGGCATAATATGCGCTGTGGTTGGCATTCTCAGCATCTCGGGGATATTTTCTCACCAGCGAACCGGTATGGCGGATTTCGCGAAGACCGGCTCGGATCCGCACCGCAGCAATATCTTCCGGTCTGAGATCGTTTTCTTTTACGATCGATAAAGTAGCCGATATATGCCCAAAAGATGTCCCATTGGCGCACAGGTTCTTGTAGCGGGTGTCCAGTATCCTCCAGCCGCTGAAATCCACCGCCTTCTCCAGGTCCATGGTCCCCTTCATGATAACCTCCTGAAGGCCGTCTTCTCCCTCCAGGACGCGGACCGGGCCTGTAAATCCCTGCCTGGCCAGTAAGCAGGCCAGGATGGCGTCATGACAGACCCACCCGAAGCGAAGATTCTTGCTCATGGTATTCTCTTCCTGGTTGGTATCAAGGATCCCCAGTGGCAGAGCATGTGAGGCACAAATCCCGATGGCATTAGCTATCTGCCTTTCTGTCAACCCCATCATCTTGCCCAGGGCCGGCGGCATTGTGACTCCACCCCGGATATCAATGGTCCAACCCTTGCCCTCATAGGAGGTATGACCGCCCTGGGCATCACTGAAACGAGCTCCCAGCTCGTAAGAGATGACGATAGAAGTCAATAACTGCTTCCCGTTGGCTTTCTCCCGCTCGGCTACAGCCAGGATGGAAGCGATGGCATCACTATTATGGCCGCCGCCTCCCATATCGTTGTATTCCAGAAAACGGACCAGAAAACTATTGACCAGGGTAGCGTTGAGAGCGGTAGTCCTCCAGCCCGATCCTATAACCGTAGCTTCTTCTTTTCCCCCGATCTCCCTGACTGCCTCTTCCACCATCGGTCTGCCCGGAGAAATATACGCTCCGATAGCACAGCCCAGTGCATCCAGCAAACAACACTTGGCCTGATGGATTACTTCCTCCGGCAGTCTTTGATAGTCTAAATCCAGAGCGTAACGGGCATACTTGCAGGCAATACTGGAGCGGTACATTCGTTCCAGATTCTGCCACACCTGGTCTCTCTGAAACGTCATTTATCTCCCTCGAAATAATATTCCTTTAAGGCTATTATGACATAACACCCTGCTTCCGGTCTTATAAGTAATTCTAACAGGTACAATTGACAGCTATGCTGGCAAAAATAGAATTCCTTTTAAAATCAGGAAAGACGCTCACTTGTAACCGGCAATATAATCCCTTAACAACAGACGGTCTCCAGCATATATAATGATAGAAAAAGCAGAAATTGAGGAAGCTTGCCGGAATGATTGAAAAAGCTCAAACTGTAGAACTAATCGACAATATTCCCTTAACGCTGGACATTGCAAAAATAATGGTCCGGTTGGAGCTTCACGGCGGGAATAAAATGGATGAGGCCTCTGTCCGTGAATTAGTTGACGCCGCCGGCAGGATAGCCCGCCCGAGAGCCCTTTATCGGGAGAGCTTTATCACCGGAAAGACCGGTAATTCTATTGAGATAGATGGAACTGAGTTTGTCAGTCATCTCCTCCGGATCAATCTGGACAGGGCCGACCGGATCTTTCCTTATATTGCTACCTGCGGGAAGGAACTCGACTCCCTGCAAATCCCCGGTGCTGATGATAGCCGGCTTTACTGCCTCAAGCTGATAAAAGAGATGGCCCTGACAGCGGCCGTCAGCCGCCTTCAGGACTATTTACGCTGTAAGTATGCCCTGGACTTTATCTTCGTCCTGGACCCCGGCGAGATGCAAGCCTGGCCGTCCGACCATCGTAAACTGCTGTTCTCTTTGTTGGGAAATGTAGAAAAGTCGATCGGCGTCAGTCTGACCGAAGATAATTCACTGGTACCCGCCTGTTCCCGAACCGGCATCTTTTATCATGCGGACATTGAGTTTGAAAGCTGCCAGTTGTGCTCAAAGGAGCCCTGCATGACGCGAAGAGCGCCTTATAATCCGGAATTAGCAAAAAAGCATCTCCGCCAGGCCACCAGAATATGTGGTGTTTAGAAGCCGGCGTTTTTCCTCGGTTACCTTTCCAGAATCATGGCGACACCCATCCCCCCACCGCCGCAGATGGCGATAAGACCGTATTGGACATCCCGGCGTTCCATTTCATAAACCAGAGTGGTGACGATCCTGGCCCCAGTAGCGCCCAGAGGATGGCCCAGAGCCACACATGAGCCGTTGACATTTATCCGGTCGTAATCATTTTCGGTAATTCCCAACTCCCGGAAATTGGCCAGAGTTTGTGCCGCAAAAGCCTCATGGATCTCTATCAGGTCAATATCCTCCATCTTCAGACCGGTCTTGTTCAAGACTGCTCTGACCGCTAAAGGAGTAGCTTTATAGGCCAGGCAAGGATCAGCCCCCACAAAGGCGAAAGCTTTCACAAAAGCCAGGGGTTTTAATCCCAGGCTTTGAATTTTTTCTTCCGGCATAAGCACCACCGCCGCTGCGCCGTCATTTTCACTGGAAGAGTTGGCTGCCGTACAGATTCCGTTCATCAGTGGTTTCAGCCTGGCCAGGATTTCAGGCGTGGAATCGGAGCGCGGGTGCTCGTCATTTTTAAATATTACGGGCGGGCCTTTAGGTTGCGGCACGGGCACCGGGACTATTTCCCGGGTAAACCGGCCTTCCATAATTGCCGCGATAGCTCGCAGATGGCTTCTCAACGCCCATCTGTCCACTTCCTCGCGGCTCAGTTTATACTCCCTGGCAGCAGCTTCCGCCCAGACCATCATATTGGTAAGAACCCCAAAACGGCTGATCGGCTGGGACATGCTCCTGGCGCGAAGAATCCGGTCATATAGCGGAGTGCTCCAGGTGGACAGACTGCCGTGCCCGCGAGGCATATCATCCGTGCCGCCCATCGACCAGCGCATGTCTCCTTTTAGATAAAATTCGACTGTGCTCATGCTTTCCACACCGCCGGCGACAATAGTATCTCCATTGCCGGACTGAATCATCATCGTTCCCAGGCAAATCGCATCGGCGCCGGAGGGACAGCGCCTGTCAATGGTCATGCCGGGGATTTCTACCGGCCAGCCGGCCAGCAACAAGCCCTGGCGCGCTATGTTGACATACTCGCCGCTCTGATAGTTCTGGCCCATGACCACCATATCGACTGTTTCCGGGGCAATGCCGGCCCTCTTGATAACTTCATTCAGGACCAGCGCGGCCAGGTCGTAGGCAGGAACGGTCCTGAGACTGCCGCCAAAGTTTCCAATAGGTGTCCGAACTGCACTCACTATTCCAATCCTGCTCATCTTTTACCCCCTTCCCAACCACTCCGGTATTCTCAATTCCCGGGTTGATATTCCCTCCGCCGGAAGACCAGAGCAGTCTAAAATTTGTCGAAAAAATATTCCAATACTAAGATAGTCTTAATGTGATAATTATCGGATATATTAACAGAAAATTCAACATCATGAGTACCGCTTTTTAATACATGTATAGTATTCAGGCGGGTTTAACTCAAGCCGGGGAACGAAAATTCCTTGACTTTGAGCATACTCAAAGATGTATACTTTTAAAGTGAATACTGAGAATTCCATCTCTTCTAAGGAACGGGACAGTCTGTTAGCCAGGAGATATAACCTGGTTATCGGTATCTTTCTTTCTACCTTAAATGTAGGTTTTGTGGTTACCAGTTTCGGCGTATTCTTCAAGCCGGTTTCAGCCGATTTTGGCTGGACGCGGGCAGAAACTTCAGGCGCCTTTTCTATGTCCATCATTATTAGCGGTCTGGCAGGTATTGCTGCCGGCAAGTTAAGCGATCGGTTCAGTCCGCGAATATTGATCATTGTTTGCGGAATTATGTCAGGTGCAGCCTATATTTTACTTTCACAGATGACCAGTCTGTGGCAGCTTTATCTTTATTACGGCATCCTGATCGGCCTCGGACTGGCGAATATTGTCCCGGCCAGCTCGATAGTGACCAGATGGTTCAGTAGACAACGCGGACGCATGACCGGCATCGCTTTATCGGGGGCAGCTTTCAGTTCAGTTTTCTCTCCCTATTTGGCCACCTGGCTCATTGAGAGCTATAGCTGGCAAATTTCTTTTGCCGCCATCGGAGGACTCTGTCTGGTAATCATAGGTGTGGCCGCTTTGTTCATGTTCCGTGCCGGCAAGGAAAGGCTGCTCCCAAAGCAGAAAGAACCCCAATCCAAAAGTCAGGTCCCTGTTACAGGTAAAAGCCTTAAGGCCATCCTCTGCAGTTGGCCGTTCTGGTGCCTGGCATTAGTCTATTTTTGCTTTCACTTTTCCCTATCAGTGGTCCAGGTCCATATCGTTCCCCATGCCACTGATCTGGGTATCTCGGCAATCCTGGCAGCTTCGATTTTAACAATCTCCAACGGTGCTAATGTCGCGGGCAGCTTTGTCCTGGGAGGCACCAATGACAGGATTGGCGGTCGAAAATCTCTGGTATTGGGCCTGGCGATAATGGTAGTTGGTTCGATATTGCTGTTAATATCCGACGTGTTCTGGTTATTGTGCTTGTTCG
>CAZELW010000112.1:0-5405 GCA_964513135.1 uncultured Dehalococcoidales bacterium | reverse complement strand
TATATATCGGTATCTCCCGGTAAAGCTCCTTGAATTCGGCATCCAGGTCGATCCCGATGGCTTTCAGGTCCTGGTCCTGGCGAATTCCATTGCCGGCACTCAGGGTCGTTGTTCCTCCCGGCCCCATCCCCCTCACCAGCACCATCCTGTCCGCCGTTTTGCTTATCTTCATCGCCGGAAATAGCCACTGGATTTGTCTCTCATCGAAAAGCGCCCCGGTTTTCTTGACCTTTTCAATAACATTAAGGTTGCCGCGAAATTCATGAAAGGAATACCCGGCTTCCAAAATAGTAACCTGGAATTTTCCCTGAAGTTCTTTGGCTACTGTGGCGCCCCCCGCGCCGCTCCCCACCACCACCGCCTTTTTCATTTGGGACTCCCGGCTGCCTCCAGGTTCGCCCGGCAGCATTCATGTCCCCCGGTGATACGTTGAGAGAAATTGAGTTTACCACCCCCGGCCAGACCGGTTAATAACCCTTCATCCAGGGATGAAATTACCCGGCAGACATCACTCGTATAATAAGCGCTGAAAAAGCAGCGTTTTATTATAATGTTCCCCTGTGATTCGCCTTGAAAATCAATTTTGAGTAATCTGTAAATCAGCTTGCCCATCCGCATCACATCTTCTGTGGTGTTAATGTTGAAGTCCGCTTTAAATTGCTGGCCGATTTGCCGGGCATTACATAATAAGCGGGATTTTACTTTTAATTCATCGCCCTGCTGAATCGATTTAAAGGCCTGCTCTCCGGTGAATCGAGCATATAATTTCAGGCAATCACTATAAGAGAGTCCGCTGGTTGAAGGCGGACTAACCTGGAAGGCCTCGGCAGTGGCGTTGAAAAGCATGTCCAGTTTTCTCTTCCGGATAAATTGAGGAATATATATATTTGAAATGGCTAGGAGTAAGCCCATTCCGTTTTCCTCATCTTCAGGTACAGGGTTAAGACTATAATTCCGATCACGCCGTCGATAATGAAGTTGGCCAGATAAATCAGATAATGAGCGTGCAGTAAGTAAAAAACCAGGGAAAGAATGGAAGAAGCTAACTTGGCATGCGTTAGAAGCAGTGGAAATTGGCGGTTCTGAGGGTGCCTGAACATCAAGAAAGCCAGCACGGTTACCAGGTACATATAACCCGCGGCCAAAATCAGGTAAAAATTCCAGTCGATTACAGGAGATTGCAGCAGGCCGGGAAAAACAGAAAGGGTGTTAAAAAATGCTATTACCTTATCCGGAAGGACCAGAAAAAGTATTCCCGTAATCGCGAATAACAGCATCAGGATAAAACTCAGGGTTTTATATCCTTTCATACCAGCCCACCGGCCTTTGAAACCAGGGTTTTGTGGACAAATGTGGACTGTCTGGCTCTTGAGCCATAATACAGTTTGTTAAATCTGGACAATTCCCCCATACGCGCCTCTTGCAGCATTTTCAAAGTATCTGCCTTACAGAGGATTCCCTGACCGTCGGAATACCTCTCCAGCAAGCGGTAATTCTTATTGATAAAACAGCCGTCCTCAGAAGGGAAATGCTTTTTCATGTCTGCGAAAATATCAGGTAATGGACCCGTCTGTACATTTCCGAAGCTTAGCGGGATAAAAACACAGGGGCTCACTTCTCCGAAGGCATCCACGTAAACCATTTTATTTCCTGCATTGCAGCCAAAACACTCTTTCCCTTCAAAATGTCCCAGATAGTTAACGGTCATTTTGCCGCCGGCATTATAGCGGTCCTGCAGCCTGACCAGCTTCAGCCGGTCATCTTCGGTGATAACCAGGTCGCTGTTCCAGAATGCTTTCAGGGAAGGTTTGACCTCATTGAGCCAGGCTTCATGAACGCCCAAACTCTCCAGAAAATAGAGTAAGTCATCCACCTGGCCGTTGCGAATCATCTCCCGCGATAAGACCGCCGAGACGCCGACCTGAATTCCACCTACCTCCAGGAACATGTCAATGGCTTTCAGTGCCTGTTTAAAAGCTCCCTTGTATCCTCTTCCCTGGTCATGTTTTTCCTCCAGCCAGTGGTCCAGGCTGACCGATACTGAAAAAAGCCCGGCCTCTTTCAGCCGGGAAGCTTTTTCAGGGGTCAGGGTGCAGCCGGTAGTAAATAGCTTTACCGCACAATCACCGTTCACGCTCTCAATAATCTCAACAATGTCTTTATTCAGCAGGGGCTCGCCTCCGGTTAAGCCGAGCCAGACTACCCCCATTTCTTTCATCTCTCGGACTGTCTTCAGGATGGTATCCTTGTCCATTATCTGGCCCTGGCGATGGCGGTTATAGCAGTATTCACAACGTTGAGGACAGGCATTGGTAATCCCAATCTGGGCATGAGAAGGACCGGAGCTTTTAGCCAGCAGGTGTTCCCTGACAAAGCGGGAGTAAGCCGGACTATTTAAAGGAGGTAAGTGTGAATGGAGCACCAGGTTATCGCCGACCCTGCGGATTTGGAATTTACTCATATAATCACTTAGAAGCCGGAGGATCGAAGGATTCACCCGGAGCATTTGGGGATTGGAGCCGGCTATCTGGGCCAGGGGCAGACTGTTCTTTATACTGTTTTTAATATTCATCTTAATCATCTCCGCGAAGGGTAGATTCATCCCGCACTTAAAGATTAAAACAGATTCGGGGTTAATTCCCCCTGCCGGGGGAGAGATTTGATCTTGGTCAAGAGGGGAGTTTTCACTGGCCGTTTGGCCAGGATAAAGCTTCTTTGGGGAACAGCCTGGTAATCCGGCAACTCAATGTTGTTTTAGGCAGAGATGATAAACCCCTGTTTCCCGGTCCAATGTTTTAAAGCCAAAATATTTTTAACATAAAACAATAATAAAGGCTCGAATTTCAATTCGAGCCTTTTTCACATTGGTGGAGACAGGGAAAGGTCTCTCTACTCACAGATCATCATCGCAAGGCACACTGCCGTTACGCTCGCCGCCGGTGATATGCCGTATTAGCCGGAATCGCGGATTCGGATGCCGTACGGACTCGTAATGACTGCTGTGAGGTCAGGCTTATGATACAACCCCTGACACTTCCCTGCCGGCGGTACTCTTACGCTGAGAAGTCCTGGCCGGTGACGGTGCTTCCGTCATTTTCCCCATGGCTTCGTTCAGTTCTTCATCACTGACAGTGACCCGCCCCTGCAAATAGCGGTAAAACAGCTCCGACCAGCCCAGAATGGCGTCGGGAGAGATCTTTCCCGCAACCGCCAGGTCCTTGGCGTAGGCAGTGGTAAAGGTCTTCAGCCGGCACTCAGCTTCTCTGTCTTCGGCAGTCATGGCGGCGCCTCGCGGTGGTGCGCTTTCTACCGGTTCGACATCTACCACGTTGGTAAAGCGGCCTTTTTGCTCGGTGGTCAACCGGAGTGTCCGGTTCTCACTGTTGCGCAGCATATCATACTTGCTGGAGAGGTCGTGCCAGTTGCCCTCGTTGTCCTGGACTCGGCGGAAGATCCGGTGGATGCGGTTCTCCTGGTCCGTTATTTCCAACCAGGCGCTGCCGTCCTTTGATTTTTCCTGGACATCCTTGACAGTTATCAAACTAGTCGCCATATAACACTCCTTAATATTCTCTCAGAGTTGGTAAAATATTCCGACTATTTTAAGGCTGCTTACGTGTGCAGCCGCTCATATTTATATGCTATATGCGCAGCAAGCCGATTTCAACGAAACCAAAGCTGTTAAGACTGAAAACTCATTAATCTCTAACCATCATTCTCTCCCCCCGCCTTCTTTCCCCCCGCAGCCCTGTGCTATAATAAAACCATAATCTTCAAGGAACTGCCTGTGTTTAACCACCTCCATGTTCACACGGAATTTAGCTTGCTGGACGGCATGTGCCGCATTCCTCAGCTTGTTCAGCGGGCCAAAGAGATGGGAATGACCAGCCTGGCGATCACCGATCACGGCGCCATGTATGGCGCCATTGATTTTTATCTGGCTGCCAAAGAGGCTGGGATCAAGCCCATTATCGGCTGCGAGTTATATGTGGCCCAGGGCGACCATACCAGCCGGACGGCGGCGGATAAAAGCAGCTACCATGTCGTCTTGCTGGCCAAAAACCAGACGGGCTACCGCAACCTGATGCAGCTTACCAGCAAGGCCCATATCGAAGGATTTTATTATAAGCCCAGGATCGATCATGCCCTCATGGAAAAACATCACGATGGTCTGATCGCCTTGTCCGCCTGTGTCGGTGGAGAAGTGCCCAGCCTGATTCTGCAGAACCGCTTGCAGGAGGCCCGGGATACCGCGCTGTGGTACAAAAAGGTCTACGGCGATTTTTACCTGGAGATACAGAGGAATCCGCTCCCCGAGCTGGAAAAAGTGAACAGCGAACTGATCGCTATGGGTCGGGAACTGGATCTGCCCCTGGTAGCTACTAATGATGTTCACTACCTCGACAAAGAAGACGCTCCGATACACGATATCCTCCTTTGCATCGGCACTAACTCCACAGTGAGTGACGAAAAACGCATGAAGATGGCCGGGGACTTCTACTATTTCAAGAGTCCGCAGGAGATGATGGACAACTTCAAGGACATCCCGGAAGCCATCGAAAACACCCAACGCATAGCCGATATGTGCGACCTCAAGCTGGACTTTACACGGCTGCATTTGCCGGAGATCGAACTGCCGCCGGGGAAAAATGCCCAGCAATACCTGAGCGACCTGTGCTATGAAGGCTTCCGAAAATATTATCCCAACCCCACCCCCGAAATCGAACAGCGCCTGGCCTATGAGCTGGAAGTGATCGAAAAGACCCAGTTCGCTAATTATTTCCTGGTGGTCTGGGATATGCTCTCCTTCGCCCGGAAGAAGGGAATACTGGTAGGAGTGAGGGGTAGCGCGGCTGCCAGCATCGTTCTGCACTGCCTGGGAATTACCACGGTAGACCCGATCGAACACAAACTGGTCTTTGAACGGTTCCTGAATATCGAGCGCAAGGAGATGCCCGATATTGATTCCGACTTTGAAGACTATCGCCGGCAGGAAGTGATCGACTATGTTTCCCACAAATACGGCGCCGACCATGTGGCGCAGATCATCACCTTCGGAACTCTGGGCGCACGGGCAGCGTTGAGAGATGTCGGTCGGGCTCTGGGTATGCCGTACAGCGACGTCGACCGCGTCACCCGGTTGGTCCCTTTAGGCGTCGGCATGACTCTCGACCGGGCCATGGAAGAGAACGCCGAATTAAAAGAGATATATAAGGCAGACCCCATTATCAGGAAGCTGATAGATTCGGCGCGCCGGGTGGAGGGCATCTCCCGTCACGCCAGCACCCATGCGGCCGGAATCGTCATTTCCAGGGAGCCGCTCACCCGTCACGTTCCTTTGCAGCAGGTTTCAAAAGGCGAGGGGAGTGGCCTAGATCGGAAGAGCACACGTCTGAACTCCAGTC
>CAZELW010000111.1:0-5566 GCA_964513135.1 uncultured Dehalococcoidales bacterium | reverse complement strand
CATGGCCTTCGGTGGCGGTTGATCTGAAGAATGCCGGCGCAAATTGGGTCGATGAAGCAGTAGTTATAGACGGGCAATTTATCACCTCGCGGAAGCCGGGTGATATACCTCAATTCACGAAAGCTGTAATAGAAGCCCTGGAAAAGGCCCCTGCCATGGCCAGAACAGGTTAGGGCACAAAGCAAAGCGGGAGGCCGGCCGTGGAAGATCGAGTTGACCGCCTGGAAAGGGTGGCTGGGGGATTGGCAGTCCTCTCGATTATTTATATCGTCATTATCTGGACTGCGCCTATTTCACCGGGGTGGTTGTTTACCCTGTATGTAGCCGACTTGATGATCTGTGGGGTTTTTGCCTGGGAGTATGCGCGGCGCTTCTCCAGGGCCCCTCAGAAGCTGACTTTTCTGAAATACCATGGATTTGAAATATTGTTCATGGTCCCGGCCGCCGTGTTTTTCCCGGTTATTCACCTCTCGTGGATAGCCATCCTGATGCGGTTATTCCGTCTTACGCGGTCAGGGCTGGTGCTGGGGACCAAGAACCGCTTTATACAAACTGCTTCGCAATGCGCCCGCCGGGCCAATCTGCTCTGAAGTGGCCGACCATACGGCCTTTGTGATATCATTTAAAGACGATGAGACTATCCCGTCTTTTCCGGCCTGAACCCTCACTGTCCGAACAAGAAGTGCAACGCGGCCTGAGGATGATGACCTGGGAGGGGATGGCTTCTACCGGCTTTACCAGCATTACTACCAGCGGTTTTCTGGCTGCCTATGCCCTGGCTATCGGCGCCAATAACTTTCAAATAGGTATGCTGGCCTCTCTGCCTTTTATAATGCAGTTGCTCCAGATACCGTCCATCTACCTGGTGGAAAAGGTACGGTCCAGGAAAGCCATCTCCGTAATTGCCTGGTTCATCGCTCAACTGTTGTGGTTTCCTATTGCCTTGATACCCATTTTCCTGGATATCCCGGGTGACAGAGCGGTATCGTTCCTGCTGATGCTGATAGCTATCAGGGGCGTTATGACCGCGATTACCAACTGCAGCTGGAATAGCTGGATACGCGATCTGGTACCGCAGACCATACTGGGCAGGTTCTTTTCAAGGCGGATGGCGCTCTCGACAGTGGTGGCGGCGATCTTCGGGCTGGCAGCCGCTTTTTTCGTGGATTTCTGGAGCGGATGGGCGGCACCGGGTGATGCGATCCTGGGGTATGTCTATGTGCTTCTTTTCGGAGCCCTGGTGCTGGGCATGGCCAGTCCGATACTGATGGCCTTTATGCCCGAAAAATCGATGCAAGTTGAGCAGGGCAAGCCGGTACCGGTCTGGAAGAGTATTATGATTCCCCTGAAAGACTCCAATTTCCGGCACCTGATGCAGTTCCTGCTTTTCTGGGGATTCGCTTTGAACCTGGCAATCCCCTTCTTCTCGGTCTTTATGCTGCAAACTTTACAGTTTTCCGTTCTCTGGGTAATTGCTCTGGCGGTGCTGAGTCAGTTATTCAATATATTGTTCCTCGGGGTGTGGGGGCGACTGGCCGACCGTTTCGGCAGCAAGGTGATTCTTTCAATATGCGCTTCGTTGTATATCGTGGTAATCCTGGGGTGGGCTTTCACCATACCCGGGAGACTTATTTTTACCCTGCCATTGATTGTCATTCTCCACATTTTTGCCGGGATTGCTTCCGCCGGAGTGAATCTGACGGTAAGCACTATCGGCATGAAACTGGCACCCCAGGGGGAGTCCACGGCATACCTGGCCTGCGCTTCACTGGCTACGAATCTGGGGGCCGGCCTGGGGCCTCTGGCAGGCGGCGCTCTGGCCCTGTTTTTCAGTGTGCGGCAGCTTACTCTTGATTTCACCTGGATAAGTCCCAACCGCGTGATAAACCTGGGTTTTATTGACCTGACCGGGCTGGACTTCCTGTTCGCAATCGCTTTTATCATCGGCCTGATCACACTGAATACCCTGACAAGGGTGCGTGAGGAGGGAGAAGTCCCCAGGGAAACCGTTTTGGGCGAACTCATGGCCCAGCCCCGGGCTTCTACCGGCGTGAGCCTGATTCCCCTGACGGGACTGGCCAACATGTTTCCCTTCGGCTATTTGAAAAAGATTCCCGGCATAGATGTGGCCATCGGTGTGACAACGTACCAACTGACGGAAACCGCCAAAAGAATTACAAAAGAAGCCGCACGGGGCCGTAATTTCTCCAGCAGAGTTGCACGCGCCCTGGAAAACGGACTCTCCAGGTTATGGAGCGGTGAGGAAGGAGTACCTTCCCGGGCAGTCACTCTGGCTGAGAATGCCGCCCGCGGCGCCATACAGGCTGCCGCGGAAAGCGAAAAAGATACGATAAGTCTTATTCGCCCTACAGCGGACGGCATTATTAACGCGCTGGTCAGCGCCGGGGCTGATCCTGAGGATACTCTCCGCGGCGTCAGCCGGGGCATTGTGGAAGGCGCCGCTGATACCGGGGTCGACCTGAATCTGGCGGCCGAAGAGACTGTTGAGTCTGTGCGGGAGGCGGCGCAAAGATTAGGTCTGGATAATGAGGCTGCTGCCAGAGTGGTCCGCACAGCCCGCTCGACAGCCCGCTATCTGGAGGACAGGTTGGGAAAAGACCTGGAGGAATCAAAATAACAGCGGTCTTTTAGAGGCGGAGATATAATAAACCGGAAGCCATTGAGAGGCCTCCGGTTTATTCATATTTATACTACCCGGCTGATTTATTTCGAAAGCATTATATCCGGTAAGAAAGTAGACATAACAGGGAACGCGATTAAAATCGCCAGATTGAATACATCCGAGATAAGGAACGGTATGACGCCCCGGTAAATGGTCCCCATGGGGGCTTTTACCGCTCCGGCCAGGCCGAACAGATTCATACCGAAAGGCGGAGAGTACAGTCCCATTTCCACCAGCCTGACCATAATCACTCCGTACCAGATGGGGTCGAAACCCAGGGCTATCATGGTAGGGAACAGGATAGGCAGGGTCAGGATCAGGATGGCATAGACATCAAAGATCATTCCCAGCATAATATAGAGTATTGCCACCAGAGCCAGAACGACGAATTTGTTCACTTCCAGGCTGACGATGAACTCGCTGGCGGCAAAGGGTATCCTGGTGATCGCCAGGAACTGGTTGAAGATGAAGGCCCCGATGATCAGGGCGATCATGAAAGCCGACAGGATGCCGCCTTCCATCAGGCTATCGAGAAAACTGGCGCGGGTAAGCTGTCTCTTGGCAAGGCTGATAGCCATAGCACCGAAGGCGCCGATTCCACCGGCTTCAGTGGGAGTGAAGATGCCGCCGTAGATACCGCCGATCACCAGTAAAAAGAGGGCTACAATAGGCCAGGTGACCCAGACCGATCCCAGCTTTTGTTTGATAGTAGTGGGGGGAGTAGCCGGTCCCAGGGAGGGATTAATCCGGCAGAGGATGTAGATTGTGATGCAATACACCAGCATCTGGGTTATTCCCGGAATGATGCCGGCCATAAAAAGTTTACCGATGGACTGCTGGGTCAGGATTCCCACCAGGATAAAGCCCATGCTGGGGGGAATTAAAATGCCCATAGTGCCGCCGGCGGCGATAGTGCCCAGGGCCAGTTTAGCGTCATAGCCGTAGCGCTGCATCTCGGGATAGGCTATCTTACCCATGGCGACTGCGCAGGCCAGGCTGGACCCGCAGCAGGCCGCGAACAGAGCGCAGGCGCCGGTCGTGGCTATTGCCAGCCCTCCTCTAATCTGTCCCAGCCAGGCCCGGGCCATCAGATAGGCGTCCCTCCCGATATCGCTGCGGGAAACAAAAGCGCTCATAAGAAGAAAAAGCGGGGCAACGGCAAAATCATAACTGGTCGACTTTTCAAAGGCAATAATAGCGAGGCTGGAAAGCGCCGGTTCTACTCCCATCAAAATAATGAGGCCGGCAAAACCCAGGGCTATCAGGGCGAAAGCCACATTCATTCCTAACAGGATCAAAACCATCATGATAGAGAAACCGGCCAGTCCTATTTCAAGTGGACTCATTTCCTTATCACTCCAATCAGAGATTGCACGGAATCAATAATCAGTATCAGTGCGATCAGTCCGGCTCCAAAGGTGAGAGCGAATGTAAAAGGGAAAAAGGGGAGGCTCAGAGTGTCGGTGACGCGGTTGGTATCGAAATAGGTCATTCCGAGAATAAAAGACCGCCAGGATATAAGGCTGAATCCAATAAAGCCTACCAGATAGCTGATAAAATTAACCAGGGACTGGACCCGGCGGGGAAATCTGACTAGCAGGATGTCTACCCGAATATGTCCCTTTTTATACTGGCAGTAAGCCAGGCCCCAGGTGCCGGCACCGACCAGCAGCAGGCCTACCAGTTCCCAGGTGCCCTTGATAGGGGAATTAAAAAAATACCGTCCTATTACATCTGCTACCGTGAGAAACATCATGACTGCCAGGATGACGGATGCCACTATCGCAAATACATGGCAGAATGTTTGCAGCCAGGCCCCGGTTTTAAGGGATATTCTTTGAATACCGACTGCCTCTTTCATCAAGATTATCCCCCTCTGAATATTATCTTCTGCGATATATCTGTTGGAAAAACGCTATGGAAACTACCGGTACCTGAGAATTATAAAGGCTCAGGTACCGGTTTGCAACTGTTATTACCGGGCAGCCCAGGCAGCGTCAGCTTTAGCTTTCCACCAGTTGAGCATCTCCCTGGCTTCGGTTACACCATTGGCCTCATTAGTGGCGATCCACTCTTCCCACAGGGGTTCGAACACCTTGTTCCATTCTGCCCTTTGTTCCGCAGTGGGAGTGACTCGCATACCTTTTGCTTCCATCTCTTTCCAGGCAGCCGCATTGGCATCTCCGATAGCCTTGCTGCTGATCCGGGAACCCTCAGTTGCCAGCTCTATCATGATCTGCTGGTCCTGGGGAGAGATTTTGTTCCAGACGTTCTTGTTGATGATCTGAGGATGACCCCCGCCGCCGAAAGGCACATCCAGGATATATTTGGTTACTTCATAGATCTTGAAGTCCTGAACGGCGCTGATGGCCGCGAAAGCGGCGGTGGTGACTCCGGTTTGCAGTTTCTCGTAGGCAGTCGGCGGAACATCGGTGACCGAAGCGCCGCCCAGAGCATCTACCAGTTCCAGACGGATGCCGTTGCTGCCGACTTTCAGGCCTTTGACATCTTCGGGAACCAGCACCTTTTTGTCCTTGGAGAGCAGATAAGCTTCCGAGTAGATAACGTAGAAGAATATAGGAGCGAAGTCTTTATATTCGGCAGCGACTGCCGGATACTTGTTATAGAACTCCAGGAAAGCGTTTACATGGGCGACGTTATCGGCTTCGGACTCATCGGGGAAACCCAGTCCGGGGATACCGGTGATGGATGAAATCGGGAACTGCTTCCGATAGGAGTTGATGCTCAGATAGTACATATCAGCCACGCCGGAGATCACGGAATCAAGTGACGTGGACTGGGGGACCAGCGAGCTGGCGGGATACAAATCAACTTTAAGATCGGAAGAGCACACGTCTGAACTCCAGTCACCGCTCATTATCG
>CAZELW010000110.1:0-5567 GCA_964513135.1 uncultured Dehalococcoidales bacterium | reverse complement strand
GGATAGATGGATGCTCTGATATCTCTATCTTCGGCAACGGCAAACGGGCTGATACCGATACCTATTCCAGCTACAGCATCAAGCCGAAAAACGGCAATGCTCCCTTGAAGCTGGGAACACGCAGCAATGATACTTACCTGAATGGAAAGCTGGATGAGTTCCGGGTGTCCTCCGTCGCCCGTTCGGATGCATGGATCAAGGCCAGCTTCTATTCCGAAGGCAATCAGTTGGTTGAATTCGGCGCTGTACAGACCCAATAACGATTGAGCCAAACCAAAGAAAAGGGGGATATGCCAATATCCCCCTTTTTTATTTCATCAAGGTATTGGATGTGTAAATATGGTCGGCTTACCTTTCGGGTATTCGCAAGGCCTTTTTCAATAGGGCCCGGCGCAGTTGCGGCCATGAGTCCGCCAATGCCGGGTCTTCCTCGCAGCCGCCGGTCTTTCCGCCATAACGGTGATTTACATATATCTGGGTGATTCTTTTGATCGCCGGAGACTGCCGGGGCAGGGCCGCCGAAAGCTTTTCCGAGAATTCCAGGGCAGTCTGCCAGGGCCTGGGACCCAGTCCGGCCAGAGAGGCCAGTAAAACCAGGCGCTGATAAAATGATTTGCTGGTGGAAGGCCTGCGGTAAAGCAGTGCCCAGGCCGCCAGAAGCAGCCCGAAAACAATCCCTGCAATAACTCCGGCAGCTATACGTGGATTGATGTCATCAACGGGGCCCGGAGGTAATACACCTGTATCAGGGACCTGGACAGCGCCCTGGTCCGGCTCCGGGATATCCGGAGGGCTTACCGGGTCTATGGCTGGAATGTCGTCGGAAGTCCCGGGGACAGCGCCGGGAGGCGTAGCATCATACTCAATCCATCCGTAGCCCGGGAAATAGACCTCGGTCCAGGCGTGATAATTGCGGTCTCGAATAACGTAACCTCCCGTGACAGTATCCGGTTCACCGGGCAAAAATCCGGTTACCAGGCGGGCCGGCACATCTGCCGCGCGTAGTAGAACGGTCATGGCTGAAGCAAAATAAGTGCAGTATCCGGACTTCTGGGTAAATAAAAAGAAGTCCACGCCGTCGGCATCCACCGGAGGAGTTTCGATAGTCAGAGTATATGGATACTGCGCCAGGTATTCCTCAATCGCCTCCGCTTTTTGATAGGGAGTGGCGGCGTCCCGGGTTATCTCTTCCGCCAGGTCTCGGACCCGGTCGGGTAAAGAGTCCGGCAGATGAAGATAGCGGTCCGTGATCGGCTTTGGATAATCGGTGCCGGCAGAAGCCAGGTCGGCTTGGGACGGAGGATCGAGGACTGCCGCTTCCATCTGTACCTTTTGTTGAAGGGACAGCGGTTGTCTGCTGAGGACTGCCGTTATCGGACTGTCTTCGGTCTGGTCTCTGGTCACGCTGATGCTCCGCAAGGAGCCGCCTCTGGAATAGTTGAAATAGACCAGCTTCAAACCGCTGGGCAGCAAAGCCTGGATCCGGCCGGCCTGGCGCCGGAAGGCCGCCCGGTTGGCCCTGATCGCGCCGGCGGCCGCGGCGATGTCCCCGGGCAAAAGGGAATCCTCGGAAGAATCGGTCATATTGATTTCAAACACCTGCGGCGCCAGGCTGTTTAAAGTTACCGGGACGCTGCTTGAAACAAGCTCTCCGGTAACCGGCAGGACATTGGTAATTACCTGGGGGACCACGGTATAGCTCAGGATGTTGTCGGCAGCCATTCCGCCGGATCTCGCCTCTTCCGTGTCAATGTTGAGAATGTCAACCTCGCTGGTACTCCAGCCTGTCGACTGATAGACATCATAGATTTGGGTCTTCCAGTAGTTCTCCCGCTCTGTATTTATGATAAAGACCACCTGGTCGCTGAGCTCAAGCGATCCGCTGAAGCGGATGTCCTGCTGATTCCCATGGACCAGCAGAGGAGGGCCGCTGCCCCTGGCTGGCGCGAAGAAATTTTTCCAGTACAAATCGAGCTCACTCTTGAAAACGTTTTTGGACCGGGCTGCCTCAGCAATTTTATCCACTCTGAATCCGGAGCTGTCCCAGGCAATAAAAGTGGTCGACACTATGAGGCACACTGAAATAAATGCCCACAGCCGCGGTCCCCAGCCGGAAAACGGCCCTTTCCTGCCTGTCAACCGGGAAGAGTACATAGTGAAAGTGCTTGTTGCCAGCAGTGCCAGAGCCGCTGCCATAAAGGCTAAAAAGTGGAAGTGTTCCTCGTTGCTGCGAAAATTGAGATTTACCAGGATAACAACAGTGCCGAAGAAAACGGCAATCCAGGGGTTGTTCTTTTTTATCAGCGCCCAGGCGGAAAAATACCCGACAATCCAGGCCAGATAGCTAAAGATCAGCGCGATATGAATCACGACCGGGCTGGGTGCTCCCAGTTCAGCGGCATGCCACCAGGTCTGGAGTTCGTCCGCAAAACGCAGCCACCTGTCTGTCAGGCCGGGTTCAGGATAAATCAAAATTACCTGGATCACAACAATCGCAGCGCCGGAGATAAGGGCTGTCAGGTGGGCGGCGGGGGAAGGCAGACGGCTTTTTGCCAGGATAAATCCTGCCAGCACGGATGGGATGAAGGCAGACATCAATGAGGGAGACAGGCTGATCCAGCGGGCGTCCTCTACCGACCAGACCGCAATGCCGAGTGTGACCAGCAGGATAAACAGGTTCAGTAAGTCTGATAAGGAAAATAATGAGGTTAAAAAGCCGGCCGGCTTTTTCATCCTGTCAGATGAATCGATGATAATAGTCTGTTTCGGATTTTCTTCTTTCAAAGTGAGATCACCCTGCGCCGGGTCCGGCGCCGTTTACCAATTTTTGGCTCTTTGCCTGACTGTTCAGCGCAGCAGCCAGGTTGTCCCCGCGCCTTACTCTATAGACCGGTATATTCAGCGAGGCGAGCCGGGCAACGGTCTGTTCCGGGAACAACCGTCCTCCAAAACTGGAAGCGTCAACCATCACAACCGCCAGTCCGATTCCCCGTTTCTTGATCTTCAGGAAAATATCCGTTAGCCTGTTATCGCCTGAGGCAGTAACAACAATAGCTATAGAGTTGCCGGAGAACTGACTGTAGACTTTATCCAGCAATCGGTATAGCGGGGCCTGGCCGTCAGCTTTCGCTACCGCCAGGGTTTCCATGATGCGCTCCAGGTGGGCATTGCCCTGTTTCGGGAGGAAAAAGTGGTAGTCTCGGTTTTGGGCTATCAACCCCACCTGACGGCCCGTGCCGGAGTATTTCATGATAATCGACGCAGCGATTGTGATAATGTATTCCTCGATTGTGTCGGCGCCGGTGCCGGAATCAGGAATGCTGCTCAAATCCGGGACCACCCATATCTTCTCCGAAAGGTCGGCGTCGAACTCTTTGACGATCAATTTGGCCGTATGAGCGCTGCTCCGCCAGTGAATTCGGCTCAGGCTGTCTCCCGGTACATAATCGCGGATTCCGGAAATTACGCCGTCAGCCTCTTGAGTTGTTGCACGGTTTCGCAAAATGCCTGAATCGGCGTCAAAATCTGCATTGAACTGCGGCAGGTCGACAACTGCCGGGTATATCAGGACCTTTTTCCCCGCGTCCATCCGGCGGCGTAAGCGAAACAGGCCGAAGGGGTCGGTGGCTTCAGCGATGAGGGGGCCTATGGTATGATATCCTCGCCGGGGAAAAGATAGCCGGTGTTGCCAGAGGCCTGTCCGAAGGGCTGGGGCATTGATAACGATGTCTGTGCTGCCGGACGGATGGCTGGTTTTCAGGAGCAGCCTGATAAATGCTTTCGGCCAGAAAGCCCGGTTTTCAGTAGCTGCCTCTACTGGAAATACCTCTCCTGCCCGGGGGTGTCGGAGGGGAATCTTGATAAAGCCCTTCAATCCCCACAGTCCCAGGAAAGCTATCAGAAAGCCCGAAAGAAGAAGCAGTCCGGTCAAAATGATAAGCCGTTCGACCAGGATATGGTCTCCGGCCAGTGCGATGCCCAGGATAATAAGGGGGACTAGTATCAATAGAGCAATACGCATATTAATTACTCATGTCACAGCTTAAGCGTGCTCTGAACTCAATATACCATGGGCCAGAGCCGGCAAGGTCTAACCTCTTGTCCGTTATTAACAGGGCCCGACCCCCTGGAACGTCATTGCGAGGCTCCTGAATCTCCCCGAAGCAATCTCAAACCCGTGAATGCAGCCCGAGGTCGGGAATCCCTCTTGAGCGTTAATATCCTGTCATGCTGGAGGCCTGCAATGGGCAGGCTGAAGCTCAGGGTGGGGTGGCACCTCTCTCCTTCCTTAATCCTTAATCAACATTCCCCCCTAAACCTCCACTTTCCGCCTCCTTGCGGCAGTATCCCAGGGCGGTAACATGCCCGTTACTGGCTGTTATCTCCTTCCCGGTATTGTTCCCGGTACGGCTACCCTCTCCAGTATTTCGGTGATCAGGGAGTGGCCTTTGCTATCATAACCATTGCTGTTAAGACTGATTACCAGCCGGTGGGCCAGCACCGGTTCAGCCAGTGCTTTAATATCATCCGGTAGTACGTACTCCCGCCCCCGGATCAGCGCCAGCGCCTGGGATGTGCGGAAAAGGGCCAGAGATCCGCGCGGAGAAGCGCCCAGATGAATGGCCTGGTGGCGGCGGGTTGCTTCAACAACCATGGCAATATACTGTTTTACCGCCTGGTCGACATAAATCGTTTTAACAGCCTCCTGGATTAAAGTCAGATCGGATTCCTCGACGACCTGTCCCAGCTCTTCAATGGGATGTTTGAATTGCTGTCTTTCCATGATGGTGATTTCTTCCTTTACGGAGGGATAGCCCAGGTCCAATCGTATCAGAAACCGGTCCAGTTGTGTTTCCGGAAGAGGGAATGTTCCCTCATATTCGAGAGGGTTCAGGGTAGCGATGATATGGAAAGGATGCGGCATTTTGTAGGTGGCGCCGTCCACGGTGATCTGATGCTCTTCCATGCATTCCAGGAGAGCCGACTGGGTCTTGGGAGTGGCACGGTTTATTTCATCCGCCAGGACGATGTTGGAAAATATCGGTCCCGGGTGAAACTCGAAAGAGCCGGTCTTTTGATTGAAAATGGAGACTCCGGTGATATCGCTCGGAAGAAGGTCCGGAGTGAATTGGATTCGCTTGAATTTGGTACCGAAAGATCTGGCCAGGCTGCGGGCGAACATGGTCTTGCCTACACCGGGAGAGTCCTCTATCAAAAGGTGGCCGTGGCTCAGGAAAGCCACCAGTGCCAGCTCGATGGCATGGCGCTTGCCGATGATTACTTTTTCAACATTATCACAGATTGTCTGGACCAGTATATGAGCTTCCCGGATTTTGGTTTCCACATCAACCTCCCAGTTCCGCAACACATAATCCTTCAGGAAGATAAGCAAGGGGGGATAGCCTGTCAGCGGGAAAAGTGCTAATAGTCAGTGATTGGGTATATCGATAAAGTTGTTCCTTTATAGTTTACTCTTATGCATATTTTAGCAATAAAGGCAAGGAATTTGCAATTGGTAATGTCAAGTCTATTGTGTAAAATTAGGCAAGGGCTTATCCTTCCAACTC
>CAZELW010000109.1:0-5631 GCA_964513135.1 uncultured Dehalococcoidales bacterium | reverse complement strand
GTTAATAGATTGCCAATTCCGCCGTCATCCTGGAGATTCCTTACCATGTAAGGCGACGAATGATCTCCGTGGAATTTAATGCAAAATTAAACTGTCCAACCCCAGGATGATTCGGGATACTCGCCCACTATTGAATTGTTTGAGACGGCGAAGTTAAGGTACAGGTCTCGCAATCGCGGGAAAGGGCGGATACCTGGACCGGCCGTCAGCCCGGGCCGGGCTCCTGATTCTGTGCACTGCCCGGATGATTCTCGAAATTATTGTGGAAATAAGCATTCCTGACATACTGGAACAACATACGCTGGGAATTATAGTATGATCCGTTCAGGGCAATGGCGTTGCGCATGACCCAGGCGTAATCTGAAGGCCGGCCATAGAACAGGGGCAGGATAACATACTCCAGCTTATTATAAAGTGAAGCGGTCTCTTTGCCGGGATTGCTGGCCAGGTCCCAGCTTTCACCAATAGACCATCCGGTAACCCCCTCGACATGGCCTTCTACCCACCATCCGTCCAGGATGCTCAGGCTGGGAACTCCGTTCAAGGCCGCCTTCATCCCGCTGGTACCGGAGGCTTCCTGGGGCTTGTGGGGCGTATTGAGCCACAGATCTACCCCGGAACACATCAATTTGGCCAGGTCCATGTTATATTCTTCAAGATAGACCACCGGGATGATATCTTTCAGGCCTTCCGCTGCCCTGAATATCCGGCGAATTATTTCTTTTCCACCTTCGTCCCGGGGATGGGCTTTCCCTCCGAAGACCAATTGAATCGGACCGGCCTGTGAGGCGATCTGGCGCAGCCGCTGAAGATCGGTAAAAAGCAGATCGGCGCGTTTGTACCCGGTCGCGCGGCGGGCGAAACCGATAGTCATCGCAGCCCTATCCAGCCTGACGCCGGTGCGCTTCTGCACCTCGGCGATCAGGTCCTGCTTGGCGGCGGCATGGGCCTGTTGAATTTCATCAACAGGTGCGCTGATGATGTATCGCAAATACAGGTTGTCTTTTTTCCATTCAGGAACATGGCGGTCGTAAAGCTGAATGAACGAGGGTGACGTCCAGGTGCGGGCGTGGACCCCGTTCGTGATGGAGTTGATGGGGTAGTTGGGGAACATAGTTTGAGAAATGCCTTCATGGCGCATGGAAACTCCATTAATATAGTGGGAGAAACATAAGCCCAGATAGGTCATATTCAGGACATTGTCTTTAAAACAGGCGGCGGAAATTAGATTTTCAGTATGGCTGTCCCCCAGCGCGCGGCGGACCATATCCATAGGGAACTGGTCGATAGCCGCCGGGACGGGCGTATGGGTGGTGAAAACACATAAACTGCGGACATCTTCAATACAAGAATTGGTGATAGAAGCTGTCTTCTGTTTGATCAATTCTTCTTCGAAGAGAGAAAGAATCAATAAAGCTGAGTGGCCTTCATTCATATGATAGGCTTGAAGGTCGTGGTAACCGAGGCTCCGCAGGACCGCGATGCCTCCCATTCCCAGCACGGCTTCCTGGCAGAGACGATAGTAATTATCTCCACCGTACAGGTAATCCGTGAGAGTCTGGTGTTCGGGACTATTTTCCGGCAAGGCGGTATCCAGGAAAAAGACCGGGACGCGATGTCCGGCGATTCCGGTAAGCAAATAGCGCCAGGGACGGATTTTTACCGGGCGGCCTTCAATTTCGATGGAAGCACGAATATCGAGGGGCTCCAGAAAATCATTCGGATCCCAGATGACCGGGCTTTCAGTCTGGCTGCCCCGCTCATCCAGGTGCTGCCGAAAGTAGCCTTTGCGGTTAAGCAGGGTAACTCCGATCATAGGCAAGCCTGTATCGGCGGCGGCCCTGAGGGTATCGCCGGCCAGTACGCCCAGGCCTCCGCTGTAAGTTGGCATAGCCGATACCAGGCCGACCTCCATGGAGAAATAGGCGACCGGAGCCGAACCAGTAACCGGGGCAAATTCAGCTAACATCAAGTTGGTCCTCTAATATAGTTTAGCATAGAACAACGCTCCCGGTTGAATTATTGATGGGCTTCTATACAATTGCTGTGTGGTGCTGCGCTGGATTCTGCCGATACCAATTTGCATTTTTGCTATCACGCCTAAAAATCCAGGCGCGAATAATCACCAACAAACAACCGCAAATTTTCCTTTCCCTGCTTCTGCCGGCGGACTTCCACATGCCTTCCGATAATGCTGTCCACCAACCGGTCAATATTTTCGATGCGGGAGTTGTCCAGGACCACCGAGTAATCCACCGATGATCTATCAATAACAGTGCCGGCTCCAATACTGGTATAAGGCCCGATGTAAGAGTTGGTGATGCGACAGCCGGAGGCGATTGAGACTGGCCCTCGAATGATACTGTTCTCAATGCGGCTACCCTCAAAGATTTCAACCCTGCCGGATATCTGGCTGCCGGCGTTTACATCTCCCCGGATGGAGCGCTTCACATATTCGTCCAGGAGTGTCTGATTGGCTTCCAGCAAATCCTCTTTTTTGCCGGTATCCAGCCACCAGCCTTTCAGGACGTGGCTTCTTATTTCTTTGCCAGACTCCAGAATCTTCTGGATGGCGTCCGTAATCTCGTACTCTCCTCTCCAGGAAGGCTGCAATTGGTCGATAATCTGATGGACGAAAGGAGTGAATATATAAGCTCCGATAACAGCCAGGTTGCTCCGCGGCTCTTTGGGTTTTTCTACAACGCGTGTGACATGGCCAGAGGCGTCTATTTCAGCAACGCCGAAAGCGCGGGGATCGGCGACCTCTTTCAAAACGATCAGAGCTTCCGGGGACTCTGCTTCAAATTCATCAACCAGCGCGGCAACGCCGTCCTGAATCAGGTTATCTCCCAGGAAAAGAAGGAAAACGTCGTCAGCCAGGAATTCCCTGGCAGTCTTGACGGCATGGGCCAGTCCCAGGGGAGTTGTCTGGAGAATAAATGTGAATCTGGCATTCCACCGGGAGCTATCGGCTAAGGCCGCCTTGAGTTCGTCCCCGGTCTCCGGAGAGACGACGATGCCGATATCCCGTATGCCGGCCGCAATAATCTGTTCAATACCGTAGAACAGGATTGGTTTGTTGGCCACCGGCAATAAATGTTTGGGCAACGTATAAGTCAGAGGTCTCAACCGGGTACCTTTGCCGCCGGCCAGTATTAATGCTTTCATCATTGCTGCGCCGCCTTTCCTGTTAAATATGAGTATTCATCCTCTATATTGAACCGCCAGGTCTTGCTTTATTGTATATGACACAGAAAGGAGATTCTATACCTGGGTTTAAGATATGCTTTCTGATTACTATTATAATTTAAGTGGCTGCTTAAAACACCAGATGATAGAAAGCAATTGATCAATAGACGCCTTTTTTTTATATAATAGAGGCAGGAGGGCGGGTTAGTTGGCCTTTTTCACCCTTGTACCGGCGCGGCCGGCCAGGGAAACTAAACAAAGGAACGTACAATGATAGACCCAGAAGTCGCTTCCAGGCTTCCGGAGCGTATTCACCGGCTCTACGAATTGGCCCATAACATATGGTGGAGCTGGCATCCCAGGGCAAGAGATGTTTTCCGGGCTTTAAACTATCCGTTGTGGCAGGCTACCGGGCACAATCCGGTAAGAGAGCTTTATGAGACCAGCCCTGAATCGATCCGCTCTGCATCCGAAGATCCCGCTTTTCTCTCCCTTTATGATTCGGTGATGGCGGAATTAGACGCCGATATTAACAGTTCTAATAGCTGGTTCTATCGGCACCGCGGCCAGCTTCTCAGTGGGCCGATCGCCTACTTTTCCATGGAATTTGCGTTTCATAGCTCATTGCCCATTTACGCCGGAGGACTGGGTATACTGGCCGGTGACATGTGCAAAGAAGCCAGTGATCTTGGCCTGCCTTTTATCGGCGTCGGTTTCATGTATCCCCAGGGCTATTTTCATCAGCATGTTTCAGCGGAAGGCTGGCAGCAGGAAATATATCAGGAGCTAAACTTCAAAGACGCGCCGATCAACCAGGTACTTTCCTCCGATGGTCAGCGATCAATTGCCAGAGTAAATCTGGCCGGAAGGGAACTGGCGATAGCGGTCTGGCTGGTGAAGGTGGGGCGGGTCAACATCTATCTTCTGGACACTAATGTTGAGGAAAACCTTCCTGAAGACCGTCAGCTTTCAGCTCGCCTGTACACGGCTGATCCGGACATCCGCATACAGCAGGAGATAGTTCTGGGAATAGGAGGAGTAAGGGTACTGCGCGCTCTTGGCATATACCCGGAGGTCTGGCATGCCAATGAAGGCCATTCGGCCTTTACAAGCCTGGAGAGAGCCCGTGAGGAGGTTGAGAAGGGCCTGTCGTTCGACGAAGCTATGGCTAAAGTGCGGGAGGCTACCATTTTTACCACGCATACGCCGGTACCCAGCGGCCATGATGTTTTCCATACCGATTTAATCGATAAATACTTCAGCGGATACTGGCCGTCTCTGGGCATCGATCGGGAAAGGTTTATCGATCTGGGACGTCCGGACAATCGGGGCCAATCAGGTTTCAACATGACGTCTCTGGCAATCAATACTGCCAGGAAATGCAATGCCGTGAGTCTGCTGCATGGAAAAGAGACCAGAAAGATGTGGCATATAATGTGGCAGGGCGTGCCTGAAGAACAAGTTCCGATTACACATATCACCAATGGAGTACATGTTCCAACCTGGATTGGGTACGAGTTCACCCGGTTATTTGAGAAATACCTTGGAGAAGACTGGCTGAAACATCAGGATGAAATAGACTTCTGGAAGAAAGTACGGGATATTCCGGATGCCGAAATCTGGGAGGTACACACCAACTTTAAGAGAAGGCTGGTGGAGGTAATAATGTCGCGTGCGCAGGGCCGCTGGGCGGACGGTGAAGTTACAGCCCAGCAGGTGGTGACAATGGGAGCTCTACTCAACCCGCAGGTGTTGACTATTGGTTTTGCCCGGAGATTTACGGAATATAAACGACCAGCCTTGATACTACAGGACATAGACAGGTTAAAACATATCATTAATAATCCCTGGCGCCCGGTCCAGATAGTCTTCGCAGGGAAATCTCACCCGGCGGATTTTTCCGGGAAATATTTACTGCACCGGATATATAACCTGGCGCAGGACCGCGAGTTTCAGGGAAGGATCGCATTTGTGGAAGACTACGACATGCGCATGGCCCGCTACCTGACTCACGGGATTGATGTCTGGCTGAACAATCCGCTGCGGCTACAGGAAGCCAGCGGTACCAGTGGAATGAAGGCGGGCATAAACGGAATACTCAACCTGAGCGTCCGTGACGGCTGGTGGAATGAAGGTTATAGTGAGGCCAACGGGTGGGCTATCGGAGACGGCCCTGAGGGCGCTTATTCACCCGATCAGGACAAAAGAGACGCGGATGCTTTATACCGCCTGATAGAAGAAAAAGTAGTCCCACTTTACTATCAGCAGGACCGGGACGGTGTGCCTCAGGAATGGGTAAAAATGGTTAAGGAGTCAATCAGCTCGGTGCTGCCTCGTTTCAGCACCTGCCGGATGGTAAAAGAGTATACGGACCGGCTATACACGACAGTGCCTCAGTCCACGCGGACCAAATAATAACTCACTTTACGGCTATGGTAGCCA
>CAZELW010000108.1:0-5757 GCA_964513135.1 uncultured Dehalococcoidales bacterium | reverse complement strand
CCAGAAAGAACATATCGGATCCGGCAATTGCCTGCTTGATCTCATCCCGGGTCTCTTCAGCCGACCGGCGTCCTACATTATGGTCTCCCCCCGCGCCCAGTCCCCGCGTGAGCTTTTCACCCAGAGCGATGCGCACAGGGGCTTCGGTTATCTCCAGATGAGATGAATCAGTATTCATGGCGATGAATTCAACACCACGGATTTGCTCGCGGACCATTCGGGTTATAGCATTACACCCTGCTCCACCCATTCCGACTACTTTTATCCTGGCAGGGCTGGGAATATAACTTGTTTTAGACATTTGCTCTCTCCTTCTTTTATCTACAAAAACATTCAGACATTAATGATTTACCGGAAAAGCCGGAATATGGATGAGAAAAGGCCCCGCAGGCCGGACGGTCTGGAAGAAGCCCATTTCTGAGTGCCGGAGCTGTCATTCTTCATCTTCCAGAGCACCAGGCCGACGCTGGTGGCGTAAGCCGGGTCGGTTAACATGGAATTTGATACTCCGTTTAAGGCAGGCGGGATGCCTACTCTGGTGGGCAGATGAGTGATGGCCTGGGTCATTTCTACTATGCCGGGCAGGTTAGCGCCGCCTCCGGTGATGACGATTCCGGCGGGAATCAATCTGGCATAATCGTTGCGAGGCAGTTCCAGCACCACCAGACGCATGAGCTCTTCTACCCGTGCCCGGATAATGTCGCACAGATCACGATAGGAGACGCTGTGACCGTTCTCGCCAACAGTCCGATCGGCGTCTTCTTCTTCGGGTAAGAAAAGGGTGCCGTACTTCTTCTTCATTTCGTCAGCGAGTTCGAAGGAGAGACCCAGACCCGCTGCAATATCACGAGTGACCTGATGACCGGCAACCGGAAGGACCGAAGTATGATAGATACTGCCTTCTCTCATGACCGCAATATCGGTCGTGCCGCCGCCGATATCAGCGATCAGGACACCGGCTTGCTTTTCCTCTTCGCTGAGAACAGCTTCAGCGCTGGCCAGTGGTTCCAGTACCAGGTCATCTATCTCAACGCCTATTCCACTGATACATTTTGTTAAATTCTGGACTGAAGCAACAGCCGCAGTGATTACATGTGCTTCAACATTAAGCTCATAGCCATGCATACCTACCGGGTTCTTAACCTCATGCCCATCGAGAGTATAAGCCCTGGGAATAACGTGCAGCATTTTCCGGTCAACTGGAGCTTTGACATTCAGCGCGACATCAAGAACACGCTTCAAGTCATCAGAGCGGACCAGTTGATCGGCTTTGGTAATAGCAATAGTTCCTCTGTTGTTCATCGAAGTGATGTGTTTGCCGGTAACGCCGATATAGGCTGAGTCCATCCTATATCCGGCCATCATCTCGGCCTTCTTGATCGATTGCCGGATCGATTCCTTCGCCTGGTTCACGTTGGCGACTAATGCTTTTTCGATTCCATGGGACGGAGCAATGCCAACACCCAGTACCCTCAGGCCGGAGGAGCTGTCCAGAGTACCCATTATGGTACATACCTTGGTCGTACCGACATCGATAGCCGCGAATTTCCTTTTCATTATTTAACTCCTATCATTGATGTTTTCAAGCTACCAGTGACCGCCGGGCAATGCAATGCCGGTGCCTATCCTCTGGTTTCCCGGTAATGAACATTCCATTTCAGGCAAAGCGAGTTGACGAAATTGCGGGTTTCAGTGCTTGGAGCTTTATAAAGCTCAGCCAAAAATCCATGGAGAAGCTCACCGCCGCTCATTCCGGGGGTTGGTTCGGCCGGGCCTGGAATATTGATATACACGATCTCGGTCATTAATTTTTGATACTCAATAGCAGTAGCCACGGGCAACCTCCTTAAATATTTTATTATGGAGACATGTTATTTATTACCGGATCAAGGCGTCAAAAATAGTCCTGACTTGTCCTTTTCATTACCGGATCAGGCAGACAAAAATACCGCATATTAAATACCTGGTTCCAACGGAATGACGCCTCTTGAAAAGTTATTACCATTCCCATAAAATAAGTGCAATGCGGGTAAAATAAAGTTAAGCTGAGGATAGACTTGGTCATCGATAGAAACAAGAAACGTTCCCCACCCTACGTATCGTACCGCAGCTTCCTGACCCTCCTGGAAGACTTGCAGCATGAAGGGCTGCCTTCTCGCATCGACCGCAGCTACTGGGGTCATAAGTTTTCCGGAAGCACCGGTACTCAGCTTATGTCTGCTCTTCGGTTCCTGAATCTGATAGATTCCAATGGAGTCCCTACCAGCCATTTGAGAGATCTGGTTACAGCCAGGGGCGATTCCAGATGTGAGGTGTTCAAGAGGATTTATCATGAGTCTTTCAGCTTTATAGCTAAATGCTCTCTGGATACGGGAAACGCCACTTACGCCCAGCTGGAAGAGGTCTTCAACGACTTTTATCAGGTAGATCGCGATGTATCTCGCAAATGTATAAAATTCTTCACTGAGCTGGCAGGTGATGCGGGCATCACCCTGTCGCCCTTTATTACCAAAAAGTCCAAAAATACCAGGACATCGCAGGTTACGGAAAAAGTTCCAAAACGGAATGGAACTAGGACAGGTCAGAACTTAAAAGTTCCGCCAAATAAAGGTTCAGTTCCACAACCGGTGTCATGGAAGGAATTGCTGCTGAGCAAGTTTCCCAGTTTTGACCCCACCTGGTCTCCGGACGTACAGGTAAAGTGGTTCGAGGCTTTTGACGAGCTTCTGAAAAGAGGCTTTATTTCCAGCAATGAATAGCAGCGGCTAAATCCGGACTGGAAATATTAGAACATTAGTTCCGGTAGATATTCTGGAACTGATGCTTTATGGCTGAATAAGCCGGACTAAAGTACCTCCGGTGAAGTATTTCCGTCCTCCCCTGGAATTTGCCCTGTCAATAAAGGACTGCTGTTCTCTATCTGCCCAGGTACTCTTCGGATATCAACCGGTGCCTGACGGATTCGAAGAACTCGTCCGGGTGCTGTCCCAGAGACAGCTTTTCCAGGTAGCACATCTCGCTGTCACCGTCCTGGCGAATGAAAGGTACTATATTGATTATTTGGTACTTGATATGATATTTTTCCAGGGTTGAAACCGCCGGTCGGCTTCCGAGAGGACTGTATATATTGCGGCATCCCGCCTTGACTGCCAGTAGGGCCGCGGCGTTTCCCAGTATTTTATCGAAGACAATCGCTCGAGATACATACGGGTAGAACAGCCTGATATACTCCAGCCATGGTATCAGGTTTTCTTTATCGGAAGAAAAAATTAATTCTCCCCCTTCATAGACACGGAGATTGTCTTCACCCAGTATAAAATCATAGAATAAGCTTGTATACATTTATACTCTCCCGGGAAGGTCGGGCGCACTGGATCAAAGCCGGCGGGATCTCAGGGAACTGACAATTCCGCAGACTCCTGGATCTTTTCCAAATCCATCCCGTCCATTGCCGCCTTGGCTGCGGCCAGCCTGGCCATGGGCAAACGGAACGGGCTGCAGCTGACATAGTTGGCGCCGACCGCGTTAAAGAAAGCAATAGAGTACGGCTCACCTCCGTGTTCACCGCAGATGCCGATCTCGATATTGGGCTTGGTCTTGCGGGCCCATTCAATGGCTATCTGGATCAGGCGGCCGACCCCTTTGACATCGATAATCTCGAAGGGATTGTCTCTCAGGATTCTTTTCTCCATATAGGTGGTCAGGAACTTTTTTTCCGCATCTTCCCGGCTGAAAGAGTAGACTGCCTGGGTCAGGTCATTGGTCCCGAAGGAAAAGAAATCAGCCACCTCCGCCAGCCTCCCCGCCCGCAGACATCCCCTCACCGTTTCCATCATGGTGCCCAGCTTGATGTCCCGGTTGCCGATCAGCTTCTTTACCCAGATTAACTCCTGCAGGGTGATAACCTGCGGTATCATTACCGAAACATCCGCTTTGACTTCCTGTTTGGCAGCGTAGATGGAGTCAATTTGCATCGCATATATCTCCGGATTGGTAATGCCCAGGCGGATGCCCCGGTGTCCCATCATGGGATTAATTTCCCGGAGTTCGCAGACCCGCTGCCGGGTCCTTTCGTCTGCACACTCCTCTATGGAAGGAAGAAATTCGTGCAGGGGCAAGTCCAGCAGCCGTATAATGATAGGAATCCCGTCCAGGGCGCTAAACAGGGCCTTAAAGTCTACTGTCTGAATGTCCTTCAATCTTTCCAGGGCCGCCGAGCGCTCCTGTGCGGTATCTGCCAGGATAAATTCCCGGATTATCGATAGGCGCTGTGGATCGTTGAACTGGCGTTCGGTGCGGCAAAGACCGATCCCTTCGGCGCCGAAACGCCGGGCCATACGGATCATGTCAGGAGTATCGGCATTAGCCCTGACGCCGATCTTCTTAAAGCTGGAAGCCCAACCCAGAAATTCATTTAGCTCAGGGGTCAATTCAGCATCTACTAAAGGCAGCCGTCCCTTGTAGATGTTGCCCGTATTTCCGTCGATCGTGATCACATCCCCTTTATAAAAGATCTGACCGTCCGCTTCGAAACTCTGCGATTCAAGGTTTATTTTAATATCGCTGGCGCCGCAGATGCAGGGCCTGCCCATCGCTCGGGTCACAATAGCAGCGTGAGAAGTCAGTCCTCCCCTGGAAGTAAGGACCCCCTCCGCAGCGGCAATTCCGGGCACGTCATCAGGATCGGTATCAGGCCTCACCAGGATTACTCCGCCGTTCTTCTGGGAAGCTATGACAGCCTCCATCGAGTCAAAAATAATCTTGCCGGAGACTGCGCCCGGGGCCGCACTCAGCCCATGTCCTACCGGAACAAAATTATCCGGATTGGCAATGCTTTTATGCAGCAGTCCTTTCAGATCGTCAGGAGATATCCTTTTTATGGACTCCTGGGTAGAAATCAACCCTGACTTTGCCATATCAACCGCGATTTTAATGGCTGCCCTGGAGGTCCTTTTGCCTGACCGGGTCTGGAGTATATACAGCTTCCCCGACTCGACGGTGAATTCAATGTCCTGCATCTCTTTGAAATAAGACTCCAGCTTATCGGCTACCTGTACCAGTTCGTTATATACCTCGGGCATCCTCTTTTGCAGTTCATCAATGCTCAAAGGAGTAACTACACCGGAAACCAGGGCTTCTCCCTGGGCATGGGGCAGATATTCACCAAACAGCCCTTTCTCACCGGTATTGGGGTTGCGGGAAAAAACCACGCCGGTGCCCGACTTGTCGTCGGCATTACCAAAAACCATCGCCTGAACGATAGCTGCCGTACCTAAAGTGGATGGTATACGGTTCAAACGGCGGTATTCCACCGCCCGGATATTGTCCCATGATTCAAATATGCGCATGATAGCTGCCATCATGGCGGCCTCATCCTTGATATTGAGAACGGTATCCATCATTCCGGGCATGGATACCGGGGCTGAAGAGCGCACCGACACCTGCAGTTTGTTCCCGAAAGATTTTCCGGTTTTCTGCCGGATGTACTCCAGTCCCCTTCGTATCTCTTCCTCTGGCAGTCCGGCATGGTCTTTGAAATTGCGGTAAGCTTCAATAGATATCACAAAGCCCGGCGGCACCGGCAAGCCCATTTTGGTCATCGTAACCAGGTTGGCCCCTTTATTCCCCAGTAAATTCTTGTCCTCTTCTCCGTTACCGAAAGTATAAACCAGCATCGCTCCACCTCCTGGAGACAACTCGTTATGTATTTTATATATTTATTATTTGTTATATATTATTTTGGTAAAGTAGAGATTT
>CAZELW010000107.1:1402-5765 GCA_964513135.1 uncultured Dehalococcoidales bacterium | reverse complement strand
GCGATGGAATCTCGTGACTGGAGTTCAGACGTGTGCTCTTCCGATCTGGGCGTCATTATTCACCTGACGATTTCTCCTTTGCAGTAGGCATGATTCGGCGGGAGATGCCGGAAGCGGCGGTGACGACGGATGTGATTGTGGGGTTTCCCGGTGAAACAGATAAAGAGTTCGCAGAGACCTGCAGCTTTTGCCGTAATATGGAGTTTGCGCGCATACATGTATTCCCCTATTCGCCGAGAAAAGGTACCAGGGCTGCCCAGATGCCTGGACAGATCGATAATGGGGTTAAAAAGCAGAGGTGTGCCGAAATGCTGTGTCTGGCCGGCGACAGCCTGCGTAAATTCCACAGTCGGTTTCTAGGTCAAAGGCAAACCGTACTATTTGAGCATTGCTCAGCCGGCCTGTGGTCAGGGCTGACGGACAACTATATAAAAGTCTATGTGAAAAACAGCCTGGACCTGTCTAACAGGATTATGCCGGTTGAGCTGCTCGATCTGAGGAAAGACGGGATGATGGGCAAACTGGCCGGACAGGCGGAAAAATAGCCTTAAAATTTCAGAGAGTAGATATTACATGACTATTGAAGTCTCTGGGAACAGTGGCCTGGTTCTGGCTGCGGCTGTAAAAAGGCTTATGCCGACCTGTTTAACACGGTCTTGTGTCCTTATCTTGAAGACGACGAGGCCCTTAGAACTTATTTGAAACAAAAAGCGGAATTAAGGTGTGCATCGCAACGATTAGAAAGGTAATTATGACTGTGGCCTCAATATCTCCTTCATCTTCTTTCCGGGCAGGAGAAAGGCCTCCTCGGAAGTGTCCTTCTTACTGATGAATCCCAGATTATCCAGAAGAGAGAAGAAGTTGATCGTCCAGCCGATACCCACTGGCATCGGCGTCAGGACACGGTAGTCATAGGGGTTCCACATGGCTTCTTTAAATCGTTCCAGGGTCGGCCTGCGGAAATCATAAGGAACCAGGCCCAGGGACCTGCCGTGCCATGTACGCTGCTCTTCAGGCTTGCTGAGTTCCTGGATGACAGCGGCTACAACCAGGGCTACTGTGGCAACCTGGACTGCATATATGATCTTTTGCCTGTTCATTTTACCGCTCCCTATGTCCCCGTTATATGCTGTTCTGGTCCTTTTCTATTGCTGCCGGGAACTCCCCGGATTTTCCGTAACATGTTGCAGAATAGCTCCAGAGTGCGGCCAGAAGCATACTCTAATTAAATTATATCGATACCAGATGAAAGTTTCAGCATTAGTTGTATCAGGCCTGATTTCTGGCAGAAAGCCAAACATGTTATAATTATCATAATCAAGAATTAGGAAAAGTGAACTATGTCATACCGACCTTACCGAAGGCAGGGTATCAATCCTCTGTGGGTTATAATTGGTGTTACACTGGTAATCTTCATTACGACGCTGATTAACCGCGAAGCAATATATCTGCGTTTCGGACTGATACCCGCTCTGATTGGAGAATCGCCCTGGACAATATTTACCTATATCTTTGTCCACTCCGGGTGGTACCATATCTTTTTTAACATGCTTACCCTCTTCTTTTTCGGTACTTTTGCCATGAGCCTGGTAGGTGAGACTGCATTCCTGATTACCTATTTCGTAGGGGGGATGGTGGGTGGTCTATTTTATCTGGCATATGCCCTTTTTATAGGTAATCCGCTTGTCCCCATGGTAGGAGCTTCCGGTGCAGTATATGCGCTGGGCGGGCTACTGATGGCGCTGCGCCCCAATACCAGGGTAATCACATTCCCAATCCCGATCCCGATGCCGTTATGGATTGCGATACTGGTGGGATTTGTGTTGATTTCCTTTTTTCCGAATGTGGCCTGGCAGGCTCATTTAGGAGGCTTGCTTTTTGGCCTGGCAGTGGGTTTCTACTTCCGCAGACGGGAGTTCAGAAGATATTAAAGATAGTTTTAAGTGGCAAGTGTTAATTTGTAAATCACAGGACAAGGGGAGAAAAATAAAGTCCTGCAACTGAAAATCTGCAGCTCGAAATACAAACACCCCTTTAACAAACCATCAGGTTATGGAGAGGAGGATATTTGATGGGTTCGTTAAACCAGGTTGACCCAGAGGTCAGTTGTATCGTTGATGGAGAAATAACCAGACAAAAAGAGACGATAAATCTTATTGCCTCCGAGAATTATGCCAGCAAGGCAGTCCTGGAAGCTCAATGTACGGTACTATGCAATAAATATGCTGAAGGTTACCCCGGGCAACGCTATTACGGCGGCTGCACATATATGGATTCGATCGAAAATATCGCCATTGAAAGGGCTAAAAAGCTATTCCATGTTGAATATGCCAATGTGCAGCCTCATAGCGGCGCTCAGGCTAATATGGCGGTATATTTTGCCCTGGCCAGCCCAGGCGATACAATCATGGGTATGAGCCTGGCGCACGGAGGGCATTTAACTCATGGAGCCCCAGTTAATTTCTCCGGTAAAATTTATAAAGCCGTTTATTATGGAGTAGACCGCGAGACCGAGCGGATCAATTATGAAGAGGTGGAAAAGCTGGCGGTCCAGCATAGGCCGAAGTTGATTTTCTGCGGAGCCAGCTCTTATCCCCGGATCATTGATTTTGAACGCTTTAAACATATCGCCGACATGGTGGATGCCAAGTTGATAGCGGACATCGCCCATATCGCCGGACTGGTGGCGGCCGGCGTCCATCCGACTCCAGTACCTTATGCCGATCTGGTCAGCGGGACTACCCACAAGACCCTGCGGGGGCCGCGGGCCGGGTTTATTGTAGGAAAGAAAGAGTACGCTTCCAGAATAGATTCGGCAGTATTCCCCCGGGTACAGGGTGGACCTTTAATGCATACCATCGCTGCCAAGGCAGTGTGCTTTAAAGAAGCTCTCCAGCCGGAGTTCGTAAAGTATCAAGAAAGGATTGTAAGCAATGCCATGGTGCTGGCGAAGGGGCTGGAGAATGCCGGTTTGCGTCTGGTATCGGGTGGGACCGATAATCATATGCTGCTAGTTGATCTGACCACGACAGGTGTGACGGGCTGGGAAGCCCAGCAAGCCCTTGAGTCGGTGGGAATTGTGGCTAACCGGAATGCCATTCCATTTGATCCCCGTCCTCCCAAGATTACCAGCGGTATGAGGTTCGGTACTCCTGCAGTGACATCGCGGGGCATGGGTCCAGAGGAGATGATGGCAATCGCCGGGTGGATTGTGAAGGTAATTTCGCATATCGGCGATCAAAACGTCCAGAAACAGGTCAGCGAGGAGGTTCTGCAAATGTGCCGGCGCTTCCCTGTTCCGGGCATCGATTATTAGCAGCGGCTGGTCCAGACCAATCGACAAATGAAGACCCTTCTTTTTGATACTGACGGAAGTCAGTTATGATAAGGGTTGTCTTCCTGGATGAGCCAGGCTCCTTACACCCCGACGATGCAGGATTCCGGAATTTACCCGGCAGCTAGCCCTGGTATCCGTTTTTCCGGAGCCATTCCAGCGCTTTATGGGTATCGCTGGCGACTTTGGCTTTTTCACATTCCCGGACGCGGTATTTGAAGCACCAGTAGGTGAATTCCTTCATTTCACCCAGGTTGCTGCGGGCGTTGAGGTGGTATCCCTTTTCCTTACGGAACTGCTTAAATAGAGTTGACTGGGTACTGCCGTATATCCGGTTGAAGATGTCGTCTTCTTCACCATCCTGTTTCGTCCAGCAGTTGGCGCGCCTTTCCTTACGCACCTCTTCGCGCACGGCCTGAATCAGCGCTTCCTCAACGGTGACTCCGTAGAAGAAGTTCAGATACTGGTGGTATTTTTTATGCCCGATCAGGTCCCTGAATTCATCACCAGTCAGCGGTATAGGTGGTCTGCTGTGAAACAGGAGGGCGAATTTTTCCATCTCCGGCACCTGGCCGTTGACGGTACCGCAGATGCGCTCAGCCAAGAGCAGCCAGTCGAAAGCCTCGCCTTCGATCAGATAGTTGTAATCGCGGCCCTGGATGGTCTCCGTTTCGTCAGTCCAGAGACCTATGCTCTCCAGAAGAGCGATATACCAGTGTTTCCCCGAAGCAAGCGCTTCCCGGAAGTGATTAATGGCTACCTGTGAGTTACTGATCGGAGGCAGGCAGCTATCCTGTTGTTCCTGATGTACCTTTTCCATTTTGCCAATCAATGAACCACTAACTGTTGGAATACTGATCGGGATATTATTCATCTTTATTTTATCAGGACAGGGAAAGAATTTCATCCCAATAAGAAGGTATAATCCGCCTGTCCCTTCGCTGCTCCGAGAGAGGAGTGATTTTGGAACAATATTTAAGGTAATGGAGAGAAAGAGAGGCTGGATACGCGATTTCTCTGGAAAGAGTT
>CAZELW010000107.1:0-1392 GCA_964513135.1 uncultured Dehalococcoidales bacterium | reverse complement strand
TCTTTACAAGGAAGGCTTCCGTCTGGACAGGAAGGCCTGAAACTCTTGAAGCGGCAGAGTATTCAAAATGTCTTTTGCCTCGCACCAGCCTCGCCGGGCAATTCCTATCCCGAGGTAAATATAGTCCAATTGATCGGTGCGGTGAGAATCGGTGTTGATTATCAGCCTGACACCCATGTTCCGCGCCAAATGGATATGAGTATCCTTGAGGTCGAGGCGGCTGGGCATAGAATTGATTTCCAGGGCCGTATTATTCCGGACAGCTGCCCGACAGACCGCTTCCATATCGACGGCGACCGCGTCCCTCTCACCCAGGAGTCGGCAGGTGGGATGACAGATAACATCCACGTAGGGGTTCTCAATAGCGGCAATAATCCGGGCGGTCATCTGAGCTTCACTCTGGTTCATGCTCGAATGGACGGAGGCCAGCACGATATCCAGTTCGGACAGGATTTCGATGGGCATATCCAGCGTCCCGTTAGCCCGGATATCGACCTCCATTCCGGTAAAGACATGGACTGCATGTCCGGCGCTGTTGAATTCTTTGATAGCCTGAATTTGCTGTTGTATACGCTCTGTACTCAGTCCGCGGGCAATTCCCAGCCCCGCGGAATGGTCGGTGATGGCGATGTATTGATATCCCCGCTCTTCCGCCGCCCTGGCCATTTCCTCCAGGGAGGCAGCGCCGTCGCTCCAGTCAGTGTGCAGGTGCAGGTCGCCCATGATATCCGCCTGTTCGATCAGCCGGGGCAAGGCGCCCTTCTCGGCAAGCTCTATTTCGCCCTGGGCTTCGCGGATCTCCGGCGGTATGTAGTCCAGGCCTTGCCGGCGGTAAAACTCCTCTTCGGAGGCGAATCTTTCAATCTCCCCGGTAACCATATTGGTGATGCCGTATTCGGAGAGACTCAGGCCGAGGCGTTCGGCCCTTGTTCTGAGGTCGATATTGTGCTGTTTGCTGCCAGTTGAATACTGGAGCAGGGAGCCAAAGGAGGCGTGGTCCACCAATCGGAGATCGACCGGGATGCTATTGAAAGCAATTACGCTGGCCCTGGTAGAGCCTTTCTCTACGACTTCTTTAATTTGAGGCAGGGCGGTAAAAACCCGGATAATTTCCGCCGGATCATCGGCAGTTCCCATCAGATCGATATCCCCGATTGTATCGCGGAAACGCCGCAGACTGCCGGCAGTGGTCAGGTTTTTCAGCCCGGGCAGTCCGGACAGTCCCTCCATCAGGGAAGCGGCTGCCGGGAGGGCTGTTCCAAGGGGCATGCGCAGTTCGCTTTTCTTCCTCCGGTAAGCCTGGATCTGGTGTAAAATATTCTGAGCAGTCTTTTCACCCATGTGGGGAAGCCGGGCAACCCGGCCTTCATCAATCGCTTTTTCCAAATCATC
>CAZELW010000106.1:0-5779 GCA_964513135.1 uncultured Dehalococcoidales bacterium | reverse complement strand
TCGTCGGCGAAGGCGATGAGCAGCTAAGCCCGGACTGGGTCAAGTTCATCGGTCCCAGATCAACCTCCGCCCAGCTTTCGGATGGGTTTGCTACAAATAACGTCCTGAACAGCAAGTCCCAGGGGCTGACAGCCGCGGGAATTGACATCGATACCTTCAATATCAAATGGGGAGATAACCTTTTGGAACCAGGGGATACCTCGGCAGGCATCAATATCTATACGGATGGAGACGGGTACGTGTTTATCTACCTGGTGTTGTCTTTCCGCAGCCAGTCAACCATCGGAGGGGCGCTCTCTTACCTGGTGCAGGGCAATTAGTTAGTCCGCTCTTACAGGAGTCCGGCCAGGACCGGATTCCTGTAAACAACGCTCCGATCACTTCCCATTCTCGCCCACCTGCTATAATGTATTTAAGGTAAGGTAAATTCAGGTCTTAGCGGAGTGTTAATGGATTCCCATGGTTAATGTACTGGCGATAATACTGGCAGGCGGAGCGGGTGAGAGGCTTCAGCCGTTGACCAGAGAGCGGTCCAAGGCCTCAGTCCCCTTCGCGGGGAAATACCGGCTGATAGACCTCACTTTAAGTAACTGCGTCAACTCCGGCATCCGCCGGATCTTTGTCCTTACCCAGTATCTTTCCGAGTCTCTGACGCGGCATATACAGGACGGCTGGTCTATCTCCAGTTCCGGACTGGGCGATTTTATATACTGCATACCGGCCCAGATGAAAATGGGGGCGGTCTGGTACCGGGGGACAGCGGATGCTGTCCGGCAGAACCTGAATCTTATCGGCAAGGATACCCGAGATATCGTTATCCTGTCCGGCGACCATGTTTACAAGATGAACTATCTTGACCTGTTAACCTTCCACTATGAGAAGAATGCGGATCTCACCGTTTCAGCCATCCGGGCTCGCCGTGAGCAGGCCGCCGGCAGGCTGGGTGTTCTGGAGGTGGATCGGGACTACCGGCTGATCGGTTTTGAAGAAAAGCCGGCACTGCCCAAACCACTGCCCCAGGCCCCGGACTACTCCCTCGCCTCGATGGGCATCTATGTCTTTAAAGCAAAAGCGCTTCAGGATATATTACGCGGCGAGGCCCATGATTTCGGTAAAAATGTTATTCCCGAGATGCTGAAATGGAACCAGAATATATTTGCTTATGACTATGAGAAAAAGAACCGCATCAATGACTTTGAGATCAAGGTCAAAGACGGGGTCCGCGAAAAAGTGCTCATTGAAAGGACGCGGGACTCGGCATACTGGAGAGATGTGGGAACTATCGACTCATTCTTCGAGACATCGATGGATCTGCTGAAGGTCGATCCGGATTTTAGCCTTTATGGAGAAAAATGGCCTTTGCGGACCTACCAGAGACAATTGCCGCCTGTCAAATGCATCCTGGGGGGAAGAATCATTGACTCTTTAGTGTGTGACGGATGCATTATAAGCGGCGGCACTGCCGATCGATCAATTCTTTCCCCGGGCGTAATACTGGAAAGGGACGCCAGCGTAACGCAATCGGTTATTTTCGATAATGTCTATATCGAACCGGGAGCCAGAATCAGGAAGGCCATTGTAGACAAGGATTGCCGGATCCGGGGCGGGGCTCAAATCGGGTTCGACCCGGAGATAGACAGGGCCAGAGGGTTTACTGTTACTGATAGCGGGATCGTGGTTGTTCCCAAAGGCAGCGAGGTCTCCCGTTCCGAGCCGTCTCTTCTTTAGTATGCTACTTGTTCTGTCATCCTGGAGGCCTCGAGAGGCGAGGCTGAAGCTCAGGGCGGGGTGGCCCCTCTCTTCTTCATTAATCATTAATCTTTAATCAGTATTCCGTCCAATCCCCCATGACCCTGGCTATCACAAACGTAAGTATAGCTAATCATTAGTCCTGATTCCCTCCCCTACGGCAGCAGCCAGCTCGGCAGGAAGTTGATTACCCCGACTCCCGCGAAAGCAAATAGAAGGTATTTGGGGAATTTCCCCAGCCATAGGGCGGGTAAAAAATAAAAAAGCGGCATTTTCGCCGTGCCGGCAACCAGTCCTCCGATATCAAAGGGTATTATGGGTTGAAAAGCCAGTAACATAATAGCCCAGAATCCGTACTTATTGACCCAGCCCTCTACCTTGTGATAGGCCACGATGCTGTCCGGAATGGCAATTTTTTTCCCCAGGCGGCCGGCATAATACCCGCTCATTTCTCCGATAGTGCCCCCGGTGGCTGCACACAGGGCAATAATCCAGGGGTTGAATTTTGTGGCGGCGGTGATTACTATGACAAGGGCAAAAGGCACCGGGGCAATGATAGTCAGGTTGGCTATCAGAGAAGTCAAGAAGACAGCCAGGTAGGCTGCCAGGGAATAGTCATACAATGGGAATTCACTTATGTCTATAAATTGGAGCAGATAGACAAAACCGTAGCTGATGACGACCAGCCCGATAAAAGCGAGGATTAGCGTGCCCCACCGAATGTTATTTCCGGACCTCATAATTGTCGATCTGGACTCTTCAAGACCGTCCATTGTTTCTTCATTATTGACTATTTATCCAGCGATGTAAAACAGGGCAGCCCGGGTCAAAGCGCTTTTCTGAAGAAATCAGTCACTTTTCGGGCGACTTCATCCTCGAATCCATACCACATATGGTCGGCTCCCTCGAAAGTATGGCATTCCACAGGCTCAGCCAAATGCTGACAAAAGTTGATAAAGGGTGTAGCCGGTATCAGGGTATCCATGGTCCCGGAAATCATCAGTTTGGGTTTGGTGCAGTCTACCAGGCAGTTAAAATCGAACATGGAGAGCGGTGGGGATATGGCGGCCAGGGCCTTTACCCTGGCGTCACCACAGGTAGCCGACAGCCCCCAGGCCGATCCGGCTGAATAGCCTGCTACCCCGATCCTTCCGGGGTCTGCTTCTTTTATCGAAGTAATGAATGATACTGCCGCCCGGACATCATCCATTTCACCCGGACCATTGGTGAAGGACCCCTGGCTCATTCCCGTTCCCCGGAAATTGAATTTGAAGGCGATGAATGATCCGATGGAAAGAGCTTCACAGAGGCTGCTGACTACGTTATTGTCCATGTTGCCACCGTACTGCGGGTGAGGGTGGCAGACTATCACCGCAGGAAGCTGTCTCTCAGCGTCCGGAATATATAATATCCCTTCTATCTCAAGGCCGCCGCTCGGGAATGTCGTCCGTATTGTTTTTATAGCAACCCTCCGGAAATGCATAAAATGAATCCGGTACCCCCGATGTGTTCGATTTTATATGGCGTAAAGCGGAATACCGGATCCGTTGAACGCTGCCGTCAGGCACCAGTAATGCCAAATATTAAATGGCGATTCAAGCTAAATGGCGACAACTTCCTTTACTTCAGGGATTCTCTCTTTGAGTACCCGTTCAATCCCCTGTTTCAATGTCATAGTAGACATCGGACAGTGACCGCAGGCGCCGGTTAGTTTGACTTTAACCGTCCCGTCTACAACTTCTACCAGTTCGACGTCTCCGCCGTCTGCTTGCAGCGCTGGTCTGATCTCATCCAGGGCTGTTTTTACTTTATCTTGCATTTCAACCTCCTCGTAATAATACTATTTTGTAATAGGGCGCTCTTAAAGTCAAATCACTTTTCTGCGAGGAATGGCGATTGCAACGCTCCCTCCGGTAATGTGAATATTCTCGACAGGCTACTTCTCATTATAAACCCCAAAAAGGGTCTCCGGCGCTAAACCCATAACCTCCCTGGTGAATACTCTTCTGTTCATGTCGGCGCAAGCCTGTAATGCTGAGTCCATTTCACCATATTTAAAGGAGACCGGGTATATTCCGTGTCAGGCCCGGAATAACGTGACGAACGGCAATTACTCCTTACATATATAAAACTTCTCACTCAGGGGCATTGTTACCGCGGCATTATTGGCGTAAAATAGAGGCATCAAATATCCAGTGAGGTTTATCATGCGCTGGGTTGAGCTTAGTGTCGCTGTCGATTCCGAATCTGTTGATGCAGTATCCTCTTTGCTCGGGCGGTATGGTCAGGGCGGGGCTGTAGTCGAGGAGCGGGAATCAGACGATGCCAGCGAGAAAGCCCTGATCGTCCGGACCTATCTGCCTCACGGCCGGTCTTATCAAAGCATCAGACAGGAAATCCTGCACGACCTTTCCCGGCTTCCTTTTTCCATCTGCCCGGTGGAGCGGGTTCTCAAACCGGAGGACTGGTTCGATTCGGTGAAGAGGCATTTCGGGGTCCTGGAGATTGGAGACAATCTCATCATCAAGCCGGGTTGGGCATCCCAGCCTCTGCCTCCTTCCACCAGGATAGTGATCGAGCTTGATCCGGGGGCTGCTTTTGGCACCGGACTGCACCCAACCACCCAGCTCTGTCTCCTCCGGCTGGGGAAATACCTTCATACCGGGGCGGCTGTTTTCGACCTGGGGACAGGTACAGGTATCCTGTCTATAGCCGCTGCTAAAATGGGCGCCTCATCGGTTGTCGCTATGGACATAGATCCGGTGGCTGTCAGAGCAGCCAGAAGCAATTGCCTGTTAAATCGGGTCGAAGATAAAGTCCGGGTTAATTACGGCACTCTGAGCCAGGGGGCTCAGAGAAAGTACCGTGAGAGTTTCGATATTGCCCTGGCCAATATTACTGCCCGGTCTATTATTTCTGTCTCGGACAGGATGATAAAAGTGCTCAAGCCCCGGGGTATTTTTGTTGCCAGCGGCATCAGTTCTCAGGGACTGGATGAGGTTCTAATCGGCCTGGCATTGGCCGGTTTTAAGCTGGAGGCTATCGACCAGGAGGGCGAATGGTACGCTGTGATAGCAATGAAAAACGGCGCTTCTCCTCTCCACGGGGAAGACAGATAAGGATGCCGTTGTTACTGCGTGTCACTCACATCTCTTCCTGGGGAGAGAATTTGTTTTAGCTTATAATGAAATTAAGGCAAGGCTTTCCCGAATACAACTGAGAGGTGAAAAGGCAAGATGAACACTATTGATCTGGTAAATCTTATCCAGAGCCGGCGTTCAATACGGGCCTGGCAGGATAAACCCGTCCCCGAGGACTTATTGCTGCGGGCTGTTGAACTGGCTACTTATGCCCCTAATGCCGGCAACCAGCAAAACTGGTTCTTTTTTATTATTTTGAAAAAAGATGTTATTAACGCTATCGCGGATGTGGTTCAGGCCAGCGCTGATAAAGTGGCCTCCTGGCCCGAAACTGCGAAGTTCGGGGAGACTGTGGACAGGATGTTGAAGCGGTCCAGTCTGTTCCGCTCCGCCCCGGCAGCCATTGCAGTAGCTGCCAGCCAGTATCAATCGGCGGTTGAGGAAATACTGGCATTGAGGGAGGCTGAAGACCCTGAAGCTAAAAAGATGAAGGAGTGGAGGAATATCGCCAACAGCAAGATACAGTCCGTTTCTTCAGCCATTGCTTACCTGCTTCTAATTCTCCACCAGATGGAATTAGGAGGGCTCTGGATGACCGGCCCAATGCAGGCTAAGGGAGAGATCGAGCAGATACTGCAAGTTCCCCAGGGAATGGACCTGGTGGCCTTTATCCCGGTAGGCTATCCTGCCGAAAATCCACCTCCCAAAGCCAGAAAGGACGTTAAAGAAGTTACCAGGGTAATTAAATAGCGGGCTGGCATTCCTTTTTCCAGCTTTGGGCTTTTTGCAGCAGTTCTTTTGCGTTTTTCAGGGCGGTATTCGTATAACCCGGCCCGGCAATCATGAGATCGGAAGAGCACACGTCTGAACTCCAGTCACGAGATTCCATC
>CAZELW010000105.1:0-5780 GCA_964513135.1 uncultured Dehalococcoidales bacterium | reverse complement strand
TACTGCCCGCAGTAACCTGGAAGCCAGGGTTGTCATAAAATGATGAACCGGGGGAGGGGCTAACCGCTGGGCCAGCGGAACATGCGGTTATAGACGGTGTTTATTTCAGCGCAGAGGATGAGGATAAAGGACGAGATATAAATCCAGATCAGGATCACTACCAGTGAGGCTAACGATCCGTAAATCAAATTATAAGCGGCAAAGTTTTGCAGGAAAAAGGTGAATCCCCAGAGGGCTATCTGAAACATAATAGAGCCGAGAATGGCTCCCCGCCAGATATCCCCCCAGCGGACGGTGGTATTGGGAATGAACTTGTATAACAGCAGGAACACGGCGGCAATCAGCAGGAAAATAACCAATCTCACCAGGATGAATTGAAGTGTATCGATTCCGGGTATGTTCAGGCTGCCTAAAAAGGAAAGGAAAGTGGACAACCCCAGGACCAGGATTATGATAAGCCCAAGGGCCAGTATCATCAATAGCTCCTGCGGTTTTCGAATGTAAATCGGGCGAGGCCAGAGGTCCCAGGCCCGGTTGATAGCCAGACTGATTGCGCTTAATACGGCGCTGCCGCCGAATAACAGTCCCACGATGCCTATCACACCCAGGGTGCCCCGCAGTTCGACAACGCTCCTTATATTCGATTCCAGGACCTCAGTGGACGCCGGGATGCTTTCGCGCAGAATATTAAAAATGGTCTGATAGATGGTTTCGGACGGCAGCAGGAAACCCAAAATGGCGATAAGGCCTACGGCAAGCGGAAACAGGGAAAGAAATGCGTAGTAAGAAATTCCTGCCGCCATTATGCCGACATAGTCTTTCCCCATGGTCTGGGCAACATTATAGGCGAAGCGGACAAAAGTTTTGCGGAAAAAATAGACGCGAACCCTCTCCACCCGTTCCGCCCATCTTTTGATGAACCTGTTGAACCAGGGTAACATGAAAATAAAATCCCAAGAGCCCTTAAATTAAAGCATTATTACCGGATGATAAAAGGAATAATGAGCGCTACCAGACCGGTAAAGAGAACCGCAAGCATGAACAGGTTGTAGCGGGTCCTGTAATCATTGATAAGAGAAGGATCATAATAGCCTGCGACTCCCTGGTCCTGATACATCTTTAGCAGTCCGCTTATCAATTTCCTTCTCATCTGGCGACCGCGTATCAGGCCGATTTCAGACACAAGATTGACCACCAGTATCAGGGCCACAAATGTAAACATAATGATATTCTGATTGGTGTTTCCATCAGACGAGGCGATTCCGGAATTGACTCCCAGGGTAATCAGGTTGAGGAGTATTGCCGTGATAACAAAAATAGTATCCGTCCGCGCATTCGTGTTAAGCTCGGCAAGCAGGTGTTCATGGACTCGTTCTATCATTTTTATTTTCTTCCTTCTTTAGTTCCGTCCGAAGCGCCAGAATATGATAAAGAACACGATCAAGGCCGCAATTCCCAGCCCTATTCCAATCCAGGTCCAGATAGAGGTGTTTCTTTCCACAGTGAGAAATATGCTACTGGCGGCGCGGGTCTCATCGGCTTCGGCGATCAGCGTGATATTGTAATTGCGGCTGCCGGCGGTTACCGGAGGTACTATATTCACATCGACTGCATGGGAACTTCCCGGAGCCAGGGTTTCCAGGCCGGCAGGATTAAATTCAACCCGCCAGCCTTCCGGCGCGCCGGCGCTGAAGCGGATATTATTGATCGGAAGGTTCCCGTTGTTCCTGACTTCCAGGTAGGTGAAGTTATCTTCCCCGCGGACCAGGTCGGTGGAATAATACCCGGGGGATAGCTGCAATGACAGGTCCACTTTTTCTCCCTGGGCAAACGCCGGTCCGGACGCCGCCAGGAGAATAAGCAGTCCCAACAAGAGAAAAACCAGACGGACTAAACTTTTCCTGATCATATTAATATTATATATAATCCTTCTCTATAGTCTAAACGGATGGCCTATAAATCCGGTTTTCGGGCATGGCAGGCCATGGTCCAGGTCCGGGCTTTACGGATAAAGTCCCTGACCTCTTCATCAGTCCGGAAGGACTCCGGGCCGCAGTAATCATAATGCACCATCTTATCCTTGTCCCGCAGCAGCTTCGGCCGCGGACGGACAGCCGGATATCCTATTGCCAGCATATCATATATTTCCAGTTCTTTCCTGATGCCCAGCAGGTCTTTTATCATGCAGTGGGCGTAGGGGATGGAAACAGCCGAGACCCACTGCGAGGCCAGTCCCAGGACTCCGGCGGCCATGTGCATGTAGAGAAAAGTGTTCGCCAGACTGGAAATAAAGATAGCCTCCCGCCGGTGCTCATCGAACCGGACTCCCATGGGCAGACCATCTTTGGTCCGGGTATCGCCGAATACCAGGATATATACCGGGGCGGTACTGTAGTCCGCTTCAGTGCCAACCGACTCCGGGTTCCAGGCCCTTTGCCAGGACTCGCGAGTGGTCTCCATTTCGCGGCTATGGTCCCAGTAAGCGCGGGTATATTCAGCGATTTTCTTAATCAGTTCCGTTTTCTTCACTACGACGTAATCCCAGGGCTGCTGGTTGAATCCGGACGGGGCCCAGCGGGCCGCCTCGATGATTTTTTCAATATAATCATCGGGTACGGGGTCCGGTTTGAAGCGGCGGATGCTCCGCGTGTTCTGTACTAGCTCCAGGAAGCTGTTATAGTCCATTTCAATATCCTCCCGGACATTAACTGGTTTGGAGTATTATAGCATGTTATGGCGTTATTGGAATATTATTACGTTGCGCAGGGCTTCTCCTCTTTCGACCTCTTCGATGTAACCCGAAGATTCGTGTCCCGGCACTACAGGCAAATGTCTGTCTAACTGGCCGCGAATGCCATGGATGTCACTGTGGCAGACCGCCGTGGCTGCCAGCCGCACCTTGACCTGTCCTTCTCCCGGCGGGTCCAGGCTGACATCTTCTATCACCAGGGGTTTACCGAATTCATAGCAAACAGCCGCTTTCATCAGGACCTCCTCTACCGCTTAAGTTCATTTTACTGGAATCAAGGCAAAAAGGCAGGTTAATCTAACCTGCCTTTTATTTAAACACGCGTCTGAACTGACTAAAAAGTACTCAGCCTGAGGAATACTCCTACCATGTAGCTGCAAACGTCGGAAGCCAGGTATGCCACTGCCGGTGCGACATCCTGAGGGGTGCACAGCCGTTTTAAGGCAGACCGCTGCCGATTGATCTCCATAAATTTCGGGTCATTACGGCTGACCAGGCCGGTATCGCCCAGACCGGGGGCTATTCCATTCACAATAATACCCAGAGGGGCAACTTCCATGGCCAGAGCATGGGTGAAAGCTTCTACGCCGGCTTTGGCGGCCCCATAAACTGAAATGGTAGGAACTCCCTGGCCGCCGGAGGTGTTCACAATCCGCCCGTATTTCTGCGCCGCCATATAGGGAATGACTGCCTGGCACATATTCATCTGACCGACCAGGTTCACATTGATATCAATGTCCCAATCATCCCGGGTCATCTCCATAAAGGGCTTTTCTTTACTGCTGGCCCCGGCATTGTTGACCAGGATATCGATCCTGCCGAACCTGTCGATTACTGATTTCAAGGCTTTATCTACATCGCTGCGGTCGGCAATGTTTACCTTAACTGCCATAGAGCGAACGCCGAGTTTTTCGATGTCGGTGGCGGTCTGTTGGGCCCCTTCCAGGTTGAGATCGGCGGAAACTACATCGCAGCCTTCCTGTGCCAGGGTTAAAGCGATAGCCCGTCCGTATCCGATCTGGCTGCCTGTCCCCGTAACAACCGCAATTTTGCCTTTCAATTTCAGGTCCATTTTTATCCCTCCAGGATTTATTTATTGATTGCCGGCAGAATGAAGATAAACAATCAGAAATCCGGTGAACAATTAACATCTTTTCGATTATACCTTAATATAAAGTTTAAATTCCAGTTTTAACAATGCTCCCGCGGCTGCGGTTGAATGTACTAATGGACAGTCGATTTGACACGTTGTATAAAAAAATCTAGAATCAGATCAATAACCGGGAGGCCAGACCGGTATCCCGGTCCATTTCAAGGAAATAAATCCATTGTGATAAAGCACGATATATAATTTCTGGACGGCCAGGAACAGAGAATTTTATTGCTGTTGCCTGTTGGTTTAAAACCAACTTAAAAACCTGACGTTAAAAGGAGCAACACGGACAATGGGTGAGCAATCCGAAAAAACTGCCACACAGACAGTCGCGCCGGAGGGGGTTTTAGGCTGGACTGTTCATATCCTCAGCAAAATCGTAGACCCGTTGACCAGCAAAATCGGAATGTCGATTGCCGGTGTGTTTCTGACACTGATAATGGCTATTACTTTCTTTGATGTGGCCGGACGTGTTTTCTTTAAAAAACCAATTAGCGGTTCTCTGGAGCTTACCGAGTTCATGATGGGAATTATGGTGGCTTTCGGAATAGCCTATACGGCTTTCCGGAAAGGGCATATCCGCGTCGATATTGTTATGCAATTTGCCTCCCGAAAAGCCAATCTATGGATGGATATCTTCGCTTACGGCACCTCGATGGTTTTCTTTGTCTTTATTACCTGGCAGACCTGGCTCAATGCCCTGAGTGTGATGAATACCAAACTGGCATCGGTAGTATTATTGTTACCGACTTATCCCTTTGTCTTTATCGTGGCGATAGGGTCGGCCTGTGTGGTCCTGATATTATTAAGGGACTTCCTGAACGCGATCAAGGAGGTGAGCAGATAGATGGAGTCGGTCACTGTAGGCTACATCGGGATTGCTATCCTGATCCTCCTCCTTTTCAGCGGTATGCACATCGCCACGGTCATGGGGCTGGTGGGTTTTGTCGGGATGGTCTATCTAAACGGCTGGATGGGAGGACTGGGAATCCTGAAGACCACCCCGTTTACTACCTGGTCCAGCTATGATTTCAGCGTTATCCCTCTGTTCATCCTGATGGGTGAATTTTGTTTTCACGGCGGTATCAGCAGCGATCTTTATTCTGCCGCATATAAGTTCCTGGGGGGATTGAGGGGAGGGCTGGCTATGGCTACTATCGGGGCCTGCGCTGCTTTCGCCGCTGTCAGCGGTTCAGGCATAGCTACAGCCGCCACCATGACAACAGTTTCTCTTCCGGAGATGAGAAAATATAATTACGACAATGGTCTGGCGACCGGGTCTCTGGCGGCCGGAGGCACCATTGGCATATTGATTCCGCCCAGCGTTATCATAGTTATCTATGCCATGCTGACCCAGCAGTCCATCGGTACCCTGTTTCTGGCCGGTTTCATCCCCGGGATATTGCAGGCTGGCCTGTTTATCGGTGTAATTGCTTTTCTCTGCTGGCGCAATCCTAATCTGGGGCCTTCCGGCCCTTCCTTTTCATTCATAGAAAAAATTAAATCGTTGAAAAATACCTGGATTGTAATTCTGCTCTTCTTACTGGTAATCGGCGGCATCTACCAGGGCTGGTTCAGCCCCACCGAAGGAGCCGGAATCGGCGCTTCCCTGGCATTCCTGTTCGCTCTGGTGAGAAGGCGTCTGGGCTGGAAGCAGTTCAAGATGGCTATAAAGGATACTGTCCGTACTACGGGAATGATCTTTTTCATCATCCTGGGCGCCATGGTCCTGAGCTATTTCCTGGCCGTTACCCGTCTGCCTAATACCCTTGTAGGGTTAGTGACTGATCTTCAGATCAGCCCCTATATCATCTGGATGATTGTCGTCATCATGAGATCGGAAGAGCACACGTCTGAACTCCAGTCACGAGATTCCAT